>JBFHPN010000161.1:0-5611 GCA_041592735.1 Oleiphilaceae bacterium
AGCAACCCGGATATTCGCAAAATCCTCAAAGATACAGATGGGCTTGGCACCGAGGCCACACGCGCATCTATCATCGAGTTATTATTTAAACGCCATTTTTTAATTCGAAAAGGTAAAGATATCCATGCCACGCCCTTGGGCAGAGCCTTAATAAGTCATTTACCGGAACAGCTGTCTTTACCGGATATGACGGCACAATGGGAAGCGCAATTGAATGCCATCAGCGAACGAACACTCAACTACGCAAGCTTTATGAACCCGATGCAGCAGCACCTGACTCAGATAATTAAGGATGTTTCCACCCTGGATTTTTCAAACATGGCCACATTGGGAGCCGCACCAACAACGCGGGCACGGCCCACTAAAAAACGCCGGCCAAAGCGGGCAAAAGCCAAAGTCGGCTAGATGGCTTGCCGCTCAGAAGGCGGCTCCGGAATTTTTCCCCAGCGCTTTAAGTATTTTTGCAAGCGGGCAAAAACCTGTAAACGCCGCCTGTAACATATTAGCGCCCACAAAAGCCGTAAAACAAAGCCAGTAAATGCTATGTAACTGGCTTAACAGCAGACTCATCAGAATAAATATTCCTGCGAAAGCAAACACCAAGCGATCTATATTCATACTTCACACCTCATATTAGATAATCATAAATTAGCAAATACTAATATTGTATAGTAATTACTTTTCCCCGTATAATGCAACTGTTAATTTTCACACCCATAAGCGGGAGCACAACCATGCAACAACGAATAGTCGCTCTGATTTTAAACTTAATTCTTATATCTCCCGCCTTTGCGGATGAGCCAGCGACACAGCATCTGACTATTCAGGAAGCAGCCCATGAAAAAGTGCAGCAACTCACACAGACATTGAAAATGCAGCTACAAACAGCTGTAAAAGAAGGCGGAATCGTCAAAGGAATTGAAGCATGTTCATTGCAAGCGCAAGACATCAGTAAACGCTTAAATACCGATAACTGGGAAGTAAAACGTACCAGCCTGAAAGTGAGAAACCCCTTGAATCGTCCACTTCAAGAAGAGGCTTCCGTACTGGAAGCATTTGAAGGCGCCAAACTTACCGGAAAATCAATAAAAGAATTAAGCTATTACGAAGTAGAAGATAAAGGCAGCCATCGTATTCACCATTATATGCAAGCTATTCCGACGCAAGCCATGTGCTTAAGCTGCCATGGTGAAACGCTGACAGAAGATGTCAAAGCTGCCTTGCTGACTCGCTATCCGGATGATCAGGCTATCGGATTCAAAGAGGGTGATATTCGCGGTGCATTCAGCGTGCGCTTCATAGAGCAAAAAAGATGACCGAAATTATGGCGCGAAGTTACGCTTTAAAAACCGCACCCTGAGCCTTAGACTATTTACCAGCTTTAGGTGGCACGGCAAACCAGCTGAAAAGAACCAGCACACCAAACACCGTATAAGCCGTAATAAACACCCACTCTGGTGCCCTATAATAAAGAATCCTATGAAGCCAATGCTGAATAAAACTGCCGGCATAGGTGGCAGCACCCACTTCTGCTCGCAAGGCCATTTCAAGAGTGGTCAATGGACACACCATACCCAGCCAGGCTTGTATAACCACAAAGGCAATGGCGGCCAAATGCAACAGTCTGAACCGACGATTTCTCACCCAATGCCAGCCAAATACCTTGCCCAGATATACCAACAACAAACCACACACCACAAAAGCCACGAAACAGACATGCACAATTAACAAGGCATCCGCCAGGATTAAAACGAGCTGTTGTTGTGTCATTCTTGCCCCGTTGCGAACACGTTTACCTTCTTGAAGGCTGCCAGAAAATCCATCAGATCCTGGTGTTTCTGGGCATCTAAAGCCACCGTTAGTCGCACATTATGCTGATAAACGACCGTACGCACTTCAGCCTTATTCAGGGCAATCCAATGACGGATACTTTGCTCATCCGCAAATTCACATTCGATTGAACATTCATCCAAATCAACATGTAAACAAGTAATCAGTTGATCATAGGCCATCTGTGCGGCCTGAGAGTAAGCACGCACCAACCCGCCCGCGCCAAGCTTAATGCCACCAAAGTAACGAATCACGATAAGCATCACATCGCCCACACCTTTGTGCTGGATGACATTAAGTATGGGCTTGCCGGCCGTGCCCCCGGGCTCACCATCATCGGACATGGCAACCGACAGTGGCTGTTGAGGCGGCCCGAGCAGATAGGCCCAGCAATGATGCCTGGCATCGGGATAATCACGCTTTGCTGCTTCAAGCAATTGCATAGCTTGAGCCCGATCCTTTGCATGACACAATCGCGTAATAAATCGACTTTTCTTTATTTCCAGGCTAGTTTCCACATCGTTCAACGGAACGCGATATTCACTCATCTATGGTTAACCATTAGGGTTTTACTTGCTTGAAGCGCGTCACATCGATCTGATATTTTTTTATACGGGAAGCAACGGTTGTCGGCTTCATCGCCAATAACTCTGCAGCCCCTCCGGCACCAAAAACCTTACCATGTGTTTTTTCCAGCGCCAGAATTAAATTACGCCTTGCCTGATCCTGCATTTCTCTGGCCGACAATACACTGCCTTTTGTCGCCTCGGGAAGTTCTTGCTGACGCTTATCCGAGTGCTTCAATTCATCAAAATGCAAGGTATCTCCGCGCGCTAAAATAACCTGTCGCTCGATGACATTCTCCAACTCACGTATATTTCCCGGCCAATGATACGCCTTTAGTTTTTCAAGTTCACTCAGCGACACCTTCAATCCGTTTTTATTAGCCCGCTTACTGGCCTTTTCAAGAAAATGCTGGGTCAGCAAAGCAATATCTTCCTGACGCTGCCTGAGCGGCACCGACTCAATGGGAAAGACGTTTAGCCTGAAAAAAAGGTCCTCTCGAAAACGGCCGGCTTGCACCCAGGCTTTTAAGTTCTGATTGGTCGCTGCAATAATACGCACATTAACATGACGCGTTGTCGCATCTCCGACTCGCTCAAATTGTTGCTCCTGGAGCACCCGTAACAACTTGCCCTGCAAATGCAGAGGAATTTCTCCCACTTCATCCAGAAACAAGGTCCCCCCATCCGCTAGTTCAAAGCGCCCGGGACGGTCGGAACTTGCACCAGTAAACGCTCCCTTGGTATGCCCAAAAAACTCACTTTCAAAAAGATCTTCAGGAATAGCGGCACAATTTACCCTGATCAATGGGCGCTGGGAGCGCTGGCTCATCTCATGTATGGCTCTCGCGATCAACTCCTTTCCTGTTCCTGATTCACCACAGATCAATACGGTGGCATCGGTGGGTGCAACCAGTTCAATTTGTTGGACTACATGCTGTATGGCCGCACTTTTCCCTACAATCTGATGATGATTAAATTCGGAGTTCAGTTCTTGTTGCAAATACGCATTTTCCAACTCCAGACGATTTTTCAGGCTTTCAACTTCAGAAAGCGCCTCAAGCAAACGTTTCTTATCCGCTTTCTTTTGGGAAATATCCCGGAAGACCACAACAGCGCCAACAATCACTCCATTATCCCGAATAGGCGTACTGGTATAATCAACATAAACCGGCTTTCCGGATTTACTCCAGAAAATATCATCTTCTACTTCCTGAACCTTGCCCTCTTTAAACGCTGCAAAGATCGGGCAAGACTCCACCCCAAAATGAGAACCATCGACATGATTATAATGAATCATGCTATGCATATTTCGCCCGGCCAACTCGGCCGCGGAAAAGCCTAAAATTCGCTCCGCGGCAGGATTCACAAAGGTGGTAATGCCTTGCGCATCTACGCCATAAATACCTTCTCCCGCCGCATCCAATATCAATTGATTTTCTCGCTCAAACTCCTGAAATACCTGGCTGACACGATTCCAGTGGCCCATCCCTGATAAATAATGGGTATGTGCCGCAGATAATTGACGCCATTTATTCAACTGCTGCTTGTTATGAAAACTGATAAAGAATAACGATTCTTCACCGACTTGCTGAATTCGCCCGAATGCTTCTATAGATAACGGCGAACTTGCCTGTTTGAAATAGTCCCGGCTTAAGGTTTCCGTTTGAACACCTGAATATTTCAATTGCTGAATTTGCAGTCGGTTATTCCAGGCACTACCGCGCTCGACAACTTCCTGAGTAAACACAATCAGCTCTGCAAAGTCCGTTTCAAATAAATCACTGGCACCCAGCGTTGATAAAAATTCTGGCTCACATACCAGTAATGCGCCTGCCGCTGAATTAGCTGCAACCACTGCATTGGTCAATGGATTCAGTACAATTTCCGCAGAAGCGGAATAGTAAAAAAAGCTGTCTTGCATACGTTTACCTAACGATTTAATGGCTTTTTAACCCTCACTTTTTCACTACAAAAACCGTTCCACAATTACGAACTATCGTAGTCATAACTATTAAATTTCGTAGATTACGAAATATCGTAGCCAAATCAAACACTATTTAATTATTTTTTATTGTTATTTATCAATAAGTTAAATATCAATAATAATTTGGCACACGCATTGCAGAACAGCATGTAATGGCTAAGCGTTTTTTACACTTAGCAGACAACAGATAGCGCGCGCGATTGCGTTGCCCGGTAAAAGAGCACTAAGCCAAGGCATCGCAACATTAATTGCACCAAATTGGCGCCACTATCCAACAGGCGTAGCCGTCATTAACAGTAATGAAAACCAGTATGGGACGATGATTATGAAAAGTTTAGGTGATCCATTTGATTCAAAAAGCAGCCTCAAACACACTTCAGCCTGCACCTGTGAGACATGCAAAGGCGTAAAAGCAAATCCTCTTGGCATGACAGAAAAGCAACAACGTGTAGCCATGGAAACCGAGGCTAACAAGTTCACGACTAATGATAAAAGCATTCTTCTATCGAGCAACGAGAATGCTCCATCGGTAATGGACAATACCGAATCGATGATAGATCGTATCATTGAAAGTGCCATTGTAAGAGGCATGTTCGGCCACAGCGAAGCAAATCGTCGGAGCTTTATTAAAATGGTCGGTGGCGGCACGATGGCGGCTGCACTGGCAAGCGTCATTCCCCTGGATAAAGTCAAAGCTGCCGCCAAAGAGTCCATGGGTAAACTGGAAAAAACCAAACTCAACGTAGGCTTTGTGCCTATTACCTGTGCAACACCGATCATCATGGCACAGCCCATGGGTTTCTACGCTAAATACGGACTGGATGTTGACGTGATCAAAACAGCCGGCTGGGCGGTTGCGCGTGATAAATCATTAAATGGCGAATACGATGCCTCTCACATGCTAACCCCTATGCCTTTAGCAATGTCGATGGGTGCGGGTTCAACCGCAGAACCTTACATCATGCCGGCCGTCGAAAACATCAACGGACAGGCCATCGTTTTACATAACGATCACATTAATAAGCGCGACCCCAAGCAATGGAAGGGCTTCAAGTTTGGTGTACCTTTCGAATATTCCATGCACAATTTCTTACTGCGTTACTATGTCGCCGAGCATGGTCTTGATCCTGATAAAGATATTCAGATCCGTGTTGTACCACCACCAGAAATGGTTGCTAACCTGCGCGCAGGAAACCTTGATGGATATTTATCTCCGGATCCCTTCAACCAA
>JBFHPN010000162.1:0-5605 GCA_041592735.1 Oleiphilaceae bacterium
AGAAGTAAGCTCTATCCCTGATACTTGCGCTTTTAATGCTTAATGAACTAATTACTTAGCTTGAGATAAGCTGTATACATACGCAGTCAGAAGATGAATTTTCTCCTCGCTGAGCTTGTCTTTCTGAGCCGGCATCACACCCGCTCGGCCGTAATTAAGCGTTTGCGTAATTTTTTCTGCGGTTCCACCATATAACCAGATGTTATCGGTAAGGTTCGGTGCACCCACCGCCTGGTTGCCCTTGGCATCAGCGCCATGACATGCCGCGCAAGCCGTTTGATACATGGTGCTGCCCGCTTGAATGGTGGCCTGGTCATCACTGCGCCCGCTGAAAGAAAGCAAATAATGCGTCATATTGGCTACATCTTGAGATGTCATTGCAGGATTGAGACCCTTGGCAGGCATTTGGCCATTTCGACCATTGATCAGTGTGGTTTTAATGGCTTCAGGTGAGCCGCCATATAACCAATCATCGTCTGTCAGGTTTGGAAAGCCCAAAGAGCCCTTGCCGGTAGAGCCGTGGCAAACCGCACAGTTATTAGCAAATAAACGCTGTCCGACTTTCATAGCCTGGGTATCGGCGGCCAATTCTTCTACACTTTTCTCGGCATAAGCTTTGAAAATCGGTGTATATTTTTCTTCTGCCTGTTTGACTTCTTCTTCCCATTGGCCAGTAGAAGACCAGTTTAATAAGCCTTGATAATTACCAAGCCCCGGGTAAAGAATCAGGTAAACGATCGCAAACACAGCGGTACCGATAAACATATGAAACCACCATTTCGGTAGTGGGTTATCATATTCTTCAATGCCATCAAATGCATGGCCCATTTTTTCTTCGGTTTCTACATCCGAAGTCTGACTTTTACGTGTTGCAAACAGCAACCAAACACAGCCTAGAATGCTGCCCAAAGTAATGATGGCGACCCAAAAGCTCCAGAAACTACTCATGATTTTTTCTCTCTGTCTGACTCAAAGTACGTTCCGCAATCTCTTCATCTTGAAAAGGTAAATTTGCAGCATCTTCAAAATCTTTTTTCTTGCGACCATTAAATGCCCATAAGCAAATCCCGATGAAGACAATCATCACAAGAATGGTAGAAAGACCGCGTAACGTATTGATATCCATAATATTGGTTCTTTGTTGATTAACTAAACGGTTTATTTGAGAAGGGTGCCAAGTTGCTGCAAATAGGCAACCAGGGCTTCAATCTCAGTTTTTCCTCTCACCGCGTCAGCAGCACCAGCAATATCTTCTTCGGTGTAGGGAACACCGACTTTACTCAATGCTTTCATCTTCTCAGCAGTTTGCGTGTGATCAATGATGGCAGTGAATAACCAGGGATAAGCTGGCATTTTAGATTCAGGTACGACATTTCTCGGGTTGTACAAGTGAGCACGCTGCCAGTCATCACTGTAACGGCCACCTACGCGAGCCAGATCCGGGCCGGTACGCTTGGAACCCCATAAAAACGGATGCTCATAAACATGTTCGCCAGCGACACTGTAATGGCCATAACGTTCTGTTTCAGCCCGAAAAGGACGGATCATTTGTGTATGGCAGGTATTACAGCCTTCACGGATATAGATATCCCGGCCTTCCAACTGAAGCGCAGTATGGGGTTTAAGACCTTCAATAGGCTCTTGCATATCTTTATGGAAGAATAAAGGTACAGCTTCTACCAGAAAACCGAAGCTGATTGCCACGATGATCAGGGGAATCATCAGACCTAGATTTTTTTCAATAATTTCATGATTCATTTCTACTAACTCCTAGGCTGCCGCTGCGACTGAATCAAGGGCTTTCGCTTCTTTTTGCTTGACTGTCATCCATACATTGAAGGCCATGACAAACATACCTGACAAGAAAATGGCACCGCCAATTGCTCTGACCAGATAGCCATAATGGCTTGCTTCAAGTGCCTCAACAAAACTGTAGGTCAGGGTGCCGTCTTCATTGACTGCGCGCCACATCAAACCTTGCATGATGCCATTCACCCACATAGCGGCGATATATAATACTGTACCGGCCGTTGCCAACCAGAAGTGCAGGTTGATCAGGGATGTACTGTACATCGCCTTCAGGTCATAGAGTTTAGGGATTAAATGATAAATTGCGCCAATGGAAATCATGGCTACCCAGCCTAAAGCACCTGAGTGAACATGTCCGACTGTCCAGTCTGTGTTATGTGACAAGGCATTTACAGTCTTGATAGACATCATCGGGCCTTCGAAGGTAGACATGCCGTAGAACGACAGTGAAACAACCAGGAAGCGTAATACCGGATCTGTGCGCAGCTTATGCCAGGCACCAGAAAGTGTCATCATACCGTTGATCATACCGCCCCAGGAAGGCGCCAGCAGAACCAGGGACATAACCATACCAACGCTTTGAGCCCAATCCGGAAGTGCACTGTAATGAAGGTGATGCGCACCCGCCCAAACATAGAGTGAAATCAATGCCCAGAAGTGAACAATGGATAAACGATAAGAATACACCGGACGGCCGGTTTGTTTCGGAACAAAATAATACATCATGCCCAAAAAGCCCGCAGTCAGGAAGAAACCAACCGCATTGTGGCCGTACCACCATTGCATCATGGCATCTACCGTACCGGCATAAATGGAATATGACTTCCAGAAAGAGACCGGAACAGCCAGGCTATTACCGATATGCAGTATGGCGACGGTAATGATAAAGGCACCATAAAACCAGTTAGCTACATATATGTGTTTGGTTTTGCGTTTCATGATCGTGCCGAAGAATAAAACAGCATAGGCTACCCATACAATGGTAATGAGTATATCAATCGGCCATTCCAGTTCAGCGTATTCTTTTGAACTGGTGATCCCCAGAGGGAGAGTAATGGCGGCTAACACAATAACGGATTGCCAACCCCAGAAAACAAAGGATGCAAGTGTGTCTGAGATCAATCTGGCCTGACTTGTTCGTTGAACCACATAAAAGGATGTGGCAAACAATGCACTGCCGCCAAAAGCAAAAATAACTGCATTGGTATGTAAAGGGCGAATACGTCCGAAGCTTAACCACGCAGTGTCAAAATTGAGTTGCGGCCAGACTAGTTGTGCAGCGATAAGAACACCGACGGCCATGCCGACAATACCCCATACCACCGTCATAATGGCAAACTGTCTTACAACCTTGTAGTTGTAAGTAATTTGATTGATCTCTTTGCTCATCGTGAGGTTCCATTTGTTAATTCAGGAAGGTTTAAAAAAAGCAATTATAGCTCAAATAGTCTATCAAGTGACCAACTAAAGAGCGAAAACTGAACGATTGGCAGGTTAAAAAATGCCCTAAATCGAACAGGCGTGAAGGGTACTGATGCAGGCAGACAAAATCAATATTTAAAACGAAAAATGCTGTGATAGAAATTGATATATATCAATTTGAATTGAAAGTGATCTGGCCGTTGGCTAAGGCTTGCAGTGCTTCTCTGTGTTTAATGAGCACCTGGCGCCGGTTAACACTGATCAGATGATTGGCTTGCAGACGGCTGAGTGTGCGGCTCAAGGTTTCATGTCTCAACCCGAGATAGTTCGATATGTCTGTGCGGGCCATGGCTAAGTACAGATCATTTTGTGAGTGGTTGATTAGTGTGTTGCGCTGGCTCAGATGCAGAAGAAAGGCGGCCAGTTTTTGTTCGGCGGTTTTCAGTGCAACATAATCGGCAATTTGCTGGTGTGCCAAACTGCATTGCTGGATGATTAATGTCAAAAAGGCTTTCTGGAAGCGGGGCATCGACTCACTTAACTCACTGATTAGTTGCACGGGGATGGCACAAACAGAAGCGTCGGATAATGCAATCGCTGTCACTTTATAATGCGGAGTGGTTAGCGATTCATCACCAAGTAGCTCGCCTTTGAAACGAAAGCCACACACTTGAGGTTCAGTTCTGCTGCCTTCTATGATGAGTTTGAATGCGCCAGAAGTCACAGCGTACAGATAGTTTACCGGTTCACCAGGTGTATAAACCGTGCTGTTTGCGGAAATCTGCTTTCGCCTTTGTACATAATCCAGAATATTAGAAAAGGCACCTCTTGCTAAAAAATCCGGATGACATAGCGGGTCTAGCGCACAATCTTCACAGGCAACATAATCGTGAGTCTGAGTCATAAATATAATTCGGGACCAGCGCCTTTAAGGCATTTCAAGAATGGTCGACTTTTCTTCTTTTTCCAGCATTAAATTTAATTTGTCCATAAGCTCTCTGCGTTCATGTGAATGTTCCCAACGCTGCCAGTCGGTGACGCTTCGCCAAGTGCAAATAATAAAACGGTGGCGTTCATTCTGCGTGTCTTTGAGGGATTCGCCCGAAATAAAGCCTTCTGAGCGGATGGCTTTCTGCAAAATATCTTTTGCAGCATCTTCATAATTAGCTTCGAGTGATTCAGCGATAAAACGTTCTATGATGACTTTGATCATTATGAGTCCTTATTACAGTTACGGCAGGGTGTTAATTGTTTTTCTTTGTTTAATTGTTACTGTTTTTAATAGAAAATAGCGAGTGATGCGGTCAGATGCAAGTAACTTGGTGTTTAAAAGTGAAAAATATCAGGCCTACTAATCAATCTTTAAGTACAGGGTGTTAACGCGTGGATGAACACAGTGAAATTTTAGATAGTCAGGGGCTGTTTTGTCCTGAACCGATCATGATGTTGCACGCAAAAGTAGATGAACTTTCTCCTGGTGATAGCTTATTGCTTTTAGCGAGTGATCCGGCAACTAAAAGAGATGTGCCCAAATTTTGTCAGTTTCTGGGTCATGAGCTGGTTTCAATGACGGAAGAAGGGGATATTTTTCGCTATGTCATCAAGATAAAAACTCTTGATGTTTAAGAGGAGTCTGTCCTGAATGGCGTTAAGTTAAGCGTAATATTCATATATCTAGCGTTCGTTGAGCCTGTCGAAACGTTTAAGAAATATGACTTTGCGGAAACCAGAATATCCCTTCGACAAGCTCAGGGAGCGGTATTTTAAGCTTAACTTAGTGCCATTCGAGTCTGTCCTGTGTTCTTGTGCAGGGCTTGTGTTTAAAATAATTCCAGTTCGCCTCCTTCCTGCAGATTAACGTCGTTATTGGCTTCAATAGAAAAAGACAAGGCATCATTGAATAGTTCAATAGATATACTGCAACCACAAACTTGATTATCAAGATCAAAGTAATAATGAACCAAAGATTTTTGATCAGAGAGCAATTCGTTAATATCAATATCAAAATAAGTGACAGGAAGGCCAATGTTTACCGCACAGTCATGCTCTAGCAGCCTGGCTTTTATGCGCCCAATCAGTTGGTTAGCAATTTCGGATATCCAGTCCTCCAGAGAGCGTTCTTCGATGGATATCAGCCCTTCTTTTGCGGGGTAGGTCAGTGCTAATACTTCGAGAGGTAATTGCAGCGCTATTAATATCTCAATATCCTCAGAGCCTGCATCAATACAGGCGATCGGGCTTCCGGATAACTCAAGCGGATCGATGCCAGTCGTCAGTTTAGTGGTGCAGCCGAGGCTTTCGAACATTGCACGACAGCTGTCTATAAATAAACTGTCAATTGTCTGAAGAATTTCATTTTTCCGCATAATAATCC
>JBFHPN010000163.1:0-5591 GCA_041592735.1 Oleiphilaceae bacterium
TACTTAACCCAACCTGGACAGTACCCAAAAAACTCGCAATAGAAGACAAATTACCCGAAATAAAAAAAGATCCGGACTATTTGTCCAGGCTTGGCTTTACGCTCTATAAAAGTGGAACCTCGACCGTTATCGATCCCTCGTCTGTCGAATGGCGGGCCTATAATCAGAGCTTCCCTTTCAAAATTGTGCAAAGTCCGGGGCCTTTAAATGCGCTGGGGCAAGTGAAATTTATGTTTCCTAATCCCTATGACGTGTATTTGCACGACACACCAGCGCGTGATTTATTTAATCAGACGCAGCGTGCATTCAGCTCAGGGTGTATTCGTGTTGCAGATTCACTTGATCTGGCTGCTTTTTTGTTAAAGGATCAAGGTTGGACACGAGAACGTATAGATGAGACGCTTGCATCTAAAAAAACCGAGACCGTCTATCTGAAAACGCCATTGCCTATTCATATTGAATATTGGACATCGTGGGTAGACCGGGAAGGGAACTTGCATTTCAGAAGTGATCTCTATGAGCGAAATGCGCCCTTATGGAATGCGCTTCAAAAACCTCTCTGAGCACTTATTGGTCCCCCTTTATGTAAAGCAAAACAAAAAACAGGACTGTTTGCCATGATCAGGATATTGATTTTGTTGTTTATTCCGGTAACGCTTTTAGCTGCCAAGCCCTTCGATGCGCAAAAGCTGGATTACCAAATTGAAGTCGGTGAATGGCGTTCTGAGCACCGAATCATGAGTTTTTTTGTATTGCCTAACAGAACGCTGGCTATTCAATTAATGCAGATGGATGGTATTACGCCGATACCTGAGTTCACCATTACGCAAGGCACGCAAGAACCTAAAGCAATAAAGGGAGTGTGGGAGTTTATCGCACCCGATAAGCCGGGATTAGTGACCTTAACCATTACATCTGGAACACTGCAAACAGCTACGCTGAATGTGTTTGTACTGTATCCTTATAGTGCAGTGAAAAATGGCAAACTTAATGGATACAAGATAGGCGAGTATCCCAAAGAGCCGCTGAATGCCCTGGATATCTACCTACCTCCAAAGGGCTTTGTTGAAGTGACCCAGACGAATCTGAATACCTGGTTATCTCCTCACTATCAACTGAAACAGTTTGTATCTAAACAGGGCGGAAAATACCCACGCTATGTCGTATTACAAACCCGTTTGCTGAGGAAGCTGGAATTTCTCACGGAAGCTGTTAATAAAAAAGGAATTCGAACCAATGGATTTCATATAATGAGCGGTTTTCGCACGCCTTTTTATAATACCCTGATCAAAAATAAAAAATGGTCGCGCCATCAATGGGGGGGCGCGAGTGATATTTTTATCGATGAAGATCCAGTTGATGGCAGGATGGATGATCTGAATAAAGACGGAAAAGTGGATGTGAAAGATGCCCAATTCCTGGCTTCATTGGTTGAGGAATATTACAGCGATTCTATTTACAAACCGTTTATTGGCGGGCTGGGTATATATAAAGCCAATGCTGCTCATGGCCCTTTTATTCATGTTGATGTGCGCGGCTTCAGAGCGCGGTGGTAGCAGAGTCGCCATCATTTAGCTGGTTTGAAGTAGTTTGATCATACCTGAGAACAGTCGACTGGTGGCGTTCACTAATTCGCTTCTGGGGCTGTCATAATTATTGGCCAGCCAGCTGGTGGCCGCCTGGCGCATAGCACCCACTAGCGAAAGCGAAATTATCTTTTGTTCAGAAACAGGCAGTGACATATCTGGAAATGCATGGATGGCCAGCTGCCTTAGGATTTCTGCAAACCCTTCAATATAGCAATTATAGAGCTGAGTCACTTCCGGGCTCAGACCCTCTAATTCTATCATGCAGACGCGAGCGATTCGCTGGTCTTCCAGTTCTTCAAAAAAAACGGACAAGCCCGCTATGATTGCTTTTTCAGGGTCTTGGTCACGTTCATAGTTTTGTGTAATTGCATGAATGATTTTCTTACTTAGCCGGGTCATACATTCCTGGTAGACATCTATCAGCAAGGTTTCCAGATTGCCGCAGGCCTCATAGAAGTATCGATCGGTTAAACCTGCTTCCTGGCATAAACGCCTGACGCTTGCCTGCCGGTACCCGCATGAACCAAAAACAGACAGGCCAGCAGCCAAAAACGTTTCGCGGCGTTGTTTTTTACGTTGTTCAATGCTTAAACCTGCGTATTTTCTTGAGGTGGGCAGATTTGCTGACTTGGTTTTTGACGGCATAAGGCGAATAACTATGAATGAATTGACAGTTAGCAGGTATTTGAGCGTGTTTAGAAAATAATGTAAAGCGCATGTTTCAGATAAATATTAATTTGACTACGCTTGTAGTCAGATGGTAGTTTTATTTTTGATGATGTCTGTCTTCAGATATTGGTCTTTGATATAAAGATCGATATCATGTGTTCAGCACAAACCGAAAAAATAAGAATAAGTTAAGCAGGAGTGCATTATGAAAAATGACTATAAAGTCATTATTATTGGTAGTGGTTTTGGCGGGCAGCTTGCGGCGATGAACTTATCTCGCCAAGGCATTGAGGATTATTTGCTGCTTGAGCGGCGAAATTTCATGGGCGGTACCTGG
Organism: Oleiphilaceae bacterium; assembly: GCA_041592735.1. Lineage (GTDB taxonomy): Bacteria > Pseudomonadota > Gammaproteobacteria > Pseudomonadales > Oleiphilaceae > PZPK01. Next base: position 2,596 of record JBFHPN010000163.1, read on the forward strand.
TCACAAAACACCTATCCCGGGGCAGCAGTCGATGTTCCTTCTCCTTTGTACTCGCTGTCCAATGAGCCTTATGACTGGTCTCAACTTTATGCTGATCAATCAGAACTGCAGACTTACACTGATCATATCATCCACAAGTATGACCTGCGCCAGCGTACCCAAACAAATGCCAACGTCACACGTATTGCCTGGAACGATGAAAACAAACGATGGGATATTTCTCTTGAAGATGGTCGATTATTTAGTGCTCAGTTTGTTATTAATGCGACAGGCCCACTGAGTACCCCGGTTATACCGGATTTTCCCGGAAAAGCGCGATTTAAAGGCGCATCTTTTCATAGTAATAATTGGGATCACTCTGTCGATTACAAAGATAAAAAAGTGGCGATTGTCGGGAGTGGGGCCAGTGCCGCGCAGATTATTCCGACTATTGCGCCGGACGTAGAACATCTGCACATACTCCAAAGAACACCCCACTGGGTGATGCCCAGAAATGACCATGTCTTCAAACCCTGGCAGCGAGCCCTGTTGAAACATTCATGGGTCTACAATACCTTGAGGTTCATGATTTACTGGTGGTTCGAATTCCGTGTGATTGCCTTAAAATATTCAGATTTTGTCTTGAAAATACTAGCCAAAAATAAAGCCGAAAAACATATACGGGAGCAGATACAGGATCCTGTATTACAAAAAAAAGTGACGCCGGATTTCACCATAGGATGCAAACGTGTACTGATATCGGACACCCTTTATCCCAGCTATTGTCGGCAGAATGTGACGCTTTACGATAAACATAATGGCATTCGGGAAATCACTGAGAGGGGCATTATAACGCAAGACGGGGTAGAGCATGATTTGGATATCATTGTATATTGCACGGGTTATGATGCCACAGACGGGGTAATTTCCTATCCGGTTATTGGTCAATCCGGTCTGGCACTGGCAGATTTTTGGGAAGATTTTCCGCGTGCATACCTCGGCACCAGTGTCCCGGATTTTCCAAATCTGTTTATTGTCACGGGGCCGAATACAGGCATCGGACATACTTCGGCATTGTTCATCATCGAATCGCAGATGTTTTATATCATGCGCGCTATTCTTAAAGTTGCAGCGAATCCTAAAGGGGTTATTCAAGTAAAACCGGAAGCAGAGCAACGTTATACTGATCTGATACATAGAGAAATGGAAAAAACAGTATGGCATCGAGGTGGATGTAATAGCTGGTATAAAAGCAAAAGTGGTAAGGTGATCGCGATGTTTCCGGGTTTCAGTTTTACCTATAGACGCTGGACCAAACACTTCAGGGATCAAGACCATTTAATAAACGTTTAATAAAGGGAATCAAGGGATTTAAATAATGAAAAAGATCATATTTTCGAGTCTTGCAGGTATTTTGCTGCTGTGTACATTGCTGGTTTTTATTTTTCCGGTGAAAACCGGTGAGTGGGTTTACACCACTTCAATCGCAACTGAAGCCAGTTTGTATGGGTTTAAAGAACAAACGATTCCAATTGGCAGCTTATCGCTCTCAGTCTATCGAAACAGCTCAAACCTTGGTTCCGACAAACCCAGTGTCCTGATGTTGCATGGTTATAGCGCGGATAAATCTGTGTGGTTGCGCTTCGCGCATCACCTTGCCGATGACTATCATATTATTATTCCGGATATGGCCGGACATGGAAAAACGGGATTTAATAGCGAATGGGACTATAGTGGGCCTGCCCAGGCTGCGAGATTGCAGACACTACTGGACAGGCTTCAAGTTCAGAAGGTACATATTATCGGAAATTCAATGGGCGGGTTTATTGCTGCTCATTTTGCTCGGTTATTTCCAGAACGCACGATCACGGCTACGTTGGTTAATCCGTCCGGTGTTGAGTCACCCGAACCAAGTGAAATGGGCAAAATGCTTGCACAAGGTAAAAACCCTTTTCAGATTAATTCACATGAAGATTTTAAGCATTTTTATGCGATGACCATGGCGCAGCCACCTTTAGTGCCGGATTTCGTAAAAGAGGCTGTGGCTGAAAAATATATGGCAAGACGTGATGAATTAAAGGTTATTTTTGAAGATATCCATTTAAAAGATTTGCTGGATGATCAGCTTGCAAGTATTGGCTCGCCGGTGCTGATTATGTGGGGCGCTCTGGATCAACTTATTCATGTGAGCAGTGCAGATGTCTGGCAGAAAGGTTTGCCAGACAGCCAGCTCAAAATCTGGCCTGATATAGGTCATATGCCCATGTTGGAGATTCCTGAAGAAAGCGCAGGTGTTTTTCGAGAGTTTATGAGTCGTCATCAATAAAATTTTTCCGCAGAAAAAAAATAACAAACAGGAGTGTTATCATGAAAAGTTTAAAAAATAAGGTTGCTGCAATTACCGGTGCAGGTTCAGGTATCGGTCAGGCGCTGGCTATGAATCTGGCCCAAGAAGGGTGTCACCTGGCGTTGTCAGATGTTAATAAAAAGGGCCTTGAACAAACACTCAAACTATTAAAACCCTATTCGGTCAGAGTCAGTCATCAATGCCTGGATGTAAGTGATCAGCAGGCAGTATTCAGCTGGGCCGCACAGGTTGTTAAAGATCATGGCAGCGTAAATATGATTTTCAATAATGCCGGTGTCGCGTTATCGGGTACCGTGCAATCGCTGTCGATAGAAGATTATAAGTGGATCATGGATATCAACTTCTGGGGGGTGATCTATGGTACCAAAGCATTTTTGCCTTATCTGGAAGAATCGGGTGAAGGGCATGTGATCAACATTTCCAGTGTCTTCGGCCTAACCTCACAACCCTTGATGAGTGGCTATAATGCCAGCAAATTTGCGGTACGGGGCTTTACTGAATCACTTCGTCAGGATCTCGAAATAACAGGCTCAAACGTGACAACTACCTGTATACATCCCGGCGGCATCAAGACCAATATTGCCAAATCGGCGCGCTTGTCAGACAGTGTTTCAGCGGTTACGGGTATCAGCAAGGCAAATACCACGAA
>JBFHPN010000164.1:0-5568 GCA_041592735.1 Oleiphilaceae bacterium
ATTAGCAAGTCCATCTTTGACCACACTTAGCTCACCCGTACTTAAGTTTATACGCGACAGCCTGTGCGCACCTGCCTCAACCACCAGTAAATTACCCTGTTTGTCTAGGGCCAATCCTTCAGGGGAAGCCAGGCCAGTCGCTACCGGAATCAGGTTGCCTGATTCTAGAATTTGCCAGACTATGCCTGTGGCTGCATCGCTTACCCAGAGATTGTTCTCATCTGCAGCCAAACCAATTGGCAGATAAATGTTATTGCTGACGTCTGCCAGGGTTGTCGTGCCAGTCTCGCTGACTCTTAATATTCGGGCGGCTCCCGGCTGCGCACCTAGTTCCGCCACAATGAGGTCACCCTGATAGCTGATGGCATTCATGGGTGTGGTAAATTCGAAATGGTTTTTTATAATTTCTTTATTTTTCGGATCCCAGATTTGTACAGTATTCGCAAACCAGGAGCTCAACACCAGATTCTTACCGTGCGCTGATACAGTGAAAGGATAATAAATACCGGAAGCGTCGCCATGAACGCTAAGCTCTTTCCCTGTGATGCTGTTATATTCTCTGAGCGAGTAGATATCTGCCACAAAAACGGATGCACCGAGTCTATTTTCACGTGGCATGACAGCGATACCGCCAGGCTGAGACATACCCGCCCGATTAAGTGGTCTTATCAGGCCACTTTTATACACCTGCCCCACAATCCCGTCGATGGAGTTTGCGATAAACATGCGATCTCTGGAATCAAACGCTAAATTATCCATACCCGCAGTCGTTGTGGTGTAGCGTTTTTTATCGCCTGTCTGATAATTAATTTTCCATATGTCGCCGGTAAAATTATCAATAGCAAATAAGTGATTCTGACTATTAAACTTGACGGCAACGGGTCTTACTATATCGTCTGTTACGGTTTCAACCTGCAGTGGATTGGAATCAACATCAATACGAACAATGGCGCCATAATCTGGCATAGGCGCATACAACTTTCCATCTGGCCCCCAATCCATCGCATTTAAAAAGCCGATATCCTTGGTAATCAGGCGCGGTGGATTTTGAAGCATAGGATCAAGCTCATAGAGTCCAACACCAATCAGATTGAGCGCCGTAAATAAACGACCGGTATCTGAAAACGTAATCGGGTTCACACCCATTGCGACAAATTGCGTCGTAACAGTGCCATCTTTAGCAATACGACCCACAATGCCATCTAATGGCGAAGTCCAATACAGCGAACCATCTGGCCCAAAAGCGATATCATCTGGGCCTACACCAATTTCTGGCTTTATTCTTTCAAGAACGCCGAACTGGTTTGGGTTCATGACGACAATTTCTTTTCCTACAATCGAGGTAACATATAAATTGTCGTTGTCATCAAACATAAGGCCGTTGGGGCCGCTGAGATCAGATCCTTTCGCTAAAACCCTGAACGATTCGGACGCCTGAACCGTCCCAATTAACAGCAAACTGATTAACGTTGTGCCAAGTATTAATAATTTTGTTCTCATAAATTGACTCCGGATTAAACATTCAATCTTTGTTTCAGAACTCAACTAGCCTTTATATTTTTTAAAAAAAGAACTATTCAATTGCCTGCATCAAACATTGATTTAAGTTAGTTTCGGAGTATTATCTATTAAATATGTAATGTATATTGACTATAAAAGCATATAAGCATGCATTAATGCATATTTTAGATTACCCTTCCATACCAGACAGAGAAGCTAAAACAATGAAGGAAACACCCTTATCCTGGGAAGATGCGCAGACCTTTCTGGCCGTTATCGAGTATCGCAGTTTCAGCAAAGCAGCCCTTTCTCTGGGTGTAGGACAACCCACAATAAGTCGACGCATAAAGAATCTTGAGCATCTGTTATCCGATCAATTATTTATTCGAGGAAAGCATGGTGCAGAACCGACAGAGGCCGCCAACCATTTAAGACCGGCCGCTGAACAAATGGCCAAATGGGCGACTGAATTTAGTCGATTAGCGCGCCAGGCCGAAAATGAAATCAGTGGTTTAGTGAGAATCGCCGCTCCCCCGGGCGTATCAGTGGAACAACTTGCACCGTTTGCTTACCTATTGCGAACTAAAGAGCCAGGTATTCGCCTGGAGATTTTGTCATCAGTAGACCACGTTGATTTAACTCGAGGGGTTGCTGATATTGCCTTGCGTTCACAGGAACCAAAGGAACCTGAACTTTGCTGCTTACATGTAGTCAATGCAGAGCAAGGTATCTATGCTGCTAAAGAGTATGCAGACACAATACAGCAGCCCTGCAGCTGGGCAGATCTGGACTGGGTCACCTGGACCGGGCAATACCGTCATGTCCCACCGAGACCCTTATTAGAAAGAATCATTCCTGACTTCACCCCGATATTTTCAAGTGATGACTATTTAGTACAAAAGTCAGCCGTTTCCAAGGGTCTGGGCGCAATGATCCTGAGTAAACCTATCGGATTTGAACGTTCTTCATTAGTCAGAATCGATATAGGCGTAGAGCTTCCAGTGAGAAAATTTTACATAGTTTGCGCGAAAAGCATGCTCCAGGTACCCAGGGTTAAGCGCGTGGCCGAGCATTTAATCGAAGCCTTGAGTTCCTAGTATTGGTTAAGTCAGTCTGCTTGCCAACTAGCTAGAAAAAAGTCATTAAATATTGCACTAATATCAGATCCGGCTTTGTATTTTTTATAAGTTGTGAATTAGACTTAAGCAGTTCAAATAACAACTTATAAACCACCCTCATGAACAACAGATTATAACCATGTCATTACGTTTCACGCTTATCATCATCCTGTTACTTCAAGGCTGCAGTATGGCGCCTGTTCCTAATTTTCCGTCAAAAGAAATACCTTCGGTTTTAACGATTGAATTTTCAGATGAAGATATGGAACCCGATGAGCAACTGGACATGGCGCCAATCAGTGACAGTTCAGACTTTATCAACCTTTTGTTGCATGCTCAGTACCAGGAATGGGTGGCAAGCCCTTATGCCTTGGGTGGTTTGTCCAAGCGGGGTGTAGATTGCTCCGGGTTTGTTTATCTCACCTTTCGTGATCGCTTTGGCGTTAAACTTCCCCGCGATACCTTCAATCAGGCGCGCACCGGTAAAGAAATAGACCAACAGTCTCTAAAAGCAGGCGACCTGGTATTTTTTCAGGTTGATGCCAGAACTCGCCATGTTGGCATTTACCTCGATGAACGTCGTTTCATGCATGTATCCTTTAAAAAAGGCGTCACCGTCTCCAGCATGGATAATAGTTACTGGGCAAAACGTTACTGGAAATCCGTTCGCATCCCTTCCGCACTGGTAGCAATACACTGATTACCTCTAAATACTAAGAAATCCCCTTCAAGCAATTTCAAATCCATCAGATCTTTATTAAAGAAGCGATAGCGTGACTGCTTATCAATTTGTAAACACGTTTTCGCTCTTTGATAACAAACATTCTCGTATTTCCTATACGCCAGCCTATTCTTCCAAGCTTGCAATGAATGCATACAAAAGATTACACGAAGACACGACATCCATGTTGATAAAAGCCAATAGCCAGACCAAGCTTAATCAGTTTAGCGCTCACTAAATATTTCGTAATGTCGATTAGATAATAAAAAAAACTGAGGTCTCTTTGGAGATATAACATGTTGGAGAAGCTGCATGTGTAAAAGGCTTATAGATAAAATTAAAAATAAGGTCGGCGTATTTATACTTACCTTACTGTTGTCTTTCGTTTCTTTTGCACTTCAGGCTGCCAATCTCAGTGGCGTGGTCAAAGACCAGCTTGGTAATCCCATAGCCGGCGTAAGTCTCAAACTATACAAAGTTCAAAATGACGTTTTTATACAAATTGGGGATCAGATAAAAGTCGGTGCTGATGGCGCTTATGCCTGGACAGTGTCTTCCGGCAGTTATGTGATTCGCTCTTCTTTTAATGCTTCCGATGTTTCTTTGCCGGGTGCGCCCTATCTGACCATGATGTCCTCAGAAGACTTCCTGGTGAACACAGATACCCTGCACGATACGGTTTTTGACTTTATTGTGTTATCCGGAAAAGTAGTCGACCAGAACAACAGCCCGATCGCTAATGTTGACATTAAAACCAGCCTTCTCTGGCATGGCCCCGAAAAAGGCGTGTTTCAAAAATTATCGCAAAGAAGTTTGAATCATGTGAATGGCAGCGTTCGTTCCGATGCGCAAGGCAATTATACGATGTTACTGTTTTCATCGAATGACTGTATCGCATCTGGTTTTTATACAGACAATAGTAATTGTTTATATGATATTACCTTTACACCACCCAGTGGCAGCGGGTTTGCTACCTCTGTTCGTTCAGATCTTGCCATCAGCACTAATCAGTATCTGGAACAGAAATTAATTCTTGTCGATCAATTAAATCCAAGCATTATTGCCGGCCCTTTTGTAAAAAACATAAGCGACCGTTCCGCTGTTATTGAATGGCAAACGGATGAACCTGTTACCAGTTCTACTCAAATAATCGGTGGCGCAACAATTCATAATGCGCAATTACGCACTCAGCATAGCGTGGTAATCACCGAGCTGGAGCCGGAAACTGAATACAATGTTCTGGTAAATACCGCCGATGCACAGAATAATCATTCTGCCACCGCTGACGTTTCATTCACGACAAGGCCTAGTAATAGCGATACGCTGGCTCCCCAGTTTATTCAAGCACCAACGATCAACAGCATTTCCGAGTCTCAAATCTCCTTAAGCTTTTGCGCGAATGAACCGGTCAATGGTAAGTTGATGCTTGATCAGGTTGAGCACGTGCTGGCAGAGTTCGCGAACTGTCATACACTGACAATTGACGATCTGATGGCGAATCAGTCTTATTCTGTTGTGGCTGAAATAAGCGATCTCGCTGGAAATGGCCCGATACGCAGCCCTGTCACCAAGGTGAAAACACTGACTGCTGCAGATCTGAATCCACCGATGATTGTGGTTTCACCCGTCATCACGGACATATCAGACACCAAAGCGCTTGTCAGATGGAAAACCGATGAACCTGCCACCAGCAGTATTTCATTCAATAACGGCACCCATTATCGGGTACAAAACGACACTGCACTGACTACCGATCACGCCGTTCAGATCACTGGATTAACGGGTAATACCACCTATTATTTGACGGTAGCATCTGAAGACGCTGCCGGAAATCGCATTACACTGCCTCAAGCGATCCGGTTTGCGACAACATCAGCACCCGATACGGTCGCACCCTTATTGATTGGCCGCGCGTTTGTCGAAGATATTGCAAATACCAGCGCCATGGTTCGATGGCAAACAGATGAATCCTCCTCCAGCGTGATCCGCCTAGGAACAAGCGCCGATGCGCTCAATCGTATTGAAACCTCACCCGGTTTTTCGACTAAACACCAGATCATCCTGACCAATCTGCTACCGGGCACCACTTATTATTATGTCGTAGAATCCAGCGACCTTTCCCGTAACAAAACCACAGGAAGCGTTAGCAGCTTTACGACGCTTTCATCAGAATTGACCAGTGAATTGGAGATCATTTCACAGGTTGTTATCGAAAAGTTAACCGGCAAT
>JBFHPN010000165.1:0-5558 GCA_041592735.1 Oleiphilaceae bacterium
CAATTCAACAGTTTTGATTCAGTTTCTACACCATTGCGGACGATTAGCCATACACCCACCTTCAATTAAAGGGCTTTGACCCCTTATTGACCACCCCTTATTGACCTAGCTACGTCTTAAGCATTAATTTTGAAATAGCTGAGCGCGTTATTCACAGAGACCGACTGCTCAGCCACCGACAAGGTAGCAGCAGTTGCCTCTTCCACCATGGCAGCATTTTCTTGCGTCATTCTATCGAGCGTGTTTACCTCCGATTTCATCGCAAAAATACTTGAGCTCTGATCTTTTGACGCTTTGCGAACCCATTTGGTTAACTCCTTGGTACTCGCAACTCGCTTGGAAATGGTATTCATATTCTCACTGGATTGATTGGTTAATTTTGCACAACTGTCGACCAACGCCATATTCCTGTCGAGTAATTGTTTAATATCCGCAGTCGCCTGGCTGGAGCGTTGCGCCAAATTCCTAACCTCTGCCGCCACCACTGAAAAGCCTCGCCCCTGCTCACCCGCTCTAGCGGCTTCAACTGCGGCATTAAGGGCCAACAAGTTGGTTTGAAAGGCTATTTCGTTGATCATATTGGTAATGGCAGTAATCTCTTGGCTAGATTTGCGCATGTTTTCCATGGCGACCATCGTCTCATCAATTGTTTTCAACAAGACATTGGCTTCCTGTGCCACGTCTTCAATCTCTCCTGATACGGAAATAATCTTGGCGTCCGCTTCCTGTGAAAGTTCATTCACGACAGAAATAGACGATGACATTTCTTCCAAAGAAGCCGCCTGACCTTCTGTTCGTTTAGACAAATCGTTGATCGCCAGATTCAACTCTTCAGCGGTGACGGTGGCATGGTCGGATGATGCTTTGATACTGGCGACAATGGTTTCAAGATTAAGCAAGGCATCGTTAATCGCGACCGAAATCTCTTTCAGGGTCCCTTGATAGTTACCTTGCATACGCGCGCGTAAATCTCCGTTTTTCTGACTTTCTGCGATATTTGCAATGTCATTCATAGCCAACTTCAGGCCTTTCATAGAATCATTGATATCTTCTTTCATCTGGGCAAGTTGGCCGGTGAGCGCTGCATCAATATGCCCGCTAAAATCACCTTTTCGTAATTGACTAAACACCTTACCGATTTCATGCAAAGCCGTATCTATACTTTGCATTGATTGATTAATAAATGCTTTAACCACAGCCAGGTCGCCTTGAAAGTCTCCCTTGATGCGTGCTTTAAAATTACCCGCCTGCTGTTCGGTCACGACATTTTTAATTTCAGTTAAGGTCAGTGCGATCGAATCTACCGACTGATTGATGGTGTTTTTAAGTTCGGCCAGTTGTCCCCGGCATTCCTGGGTGACACGGGCACTAAAATCACCTTGGCTAACTGCTCTCATCACCTTACCAATATCATTGAAGGCCATGTCAGTCGTGGTCATTGCCTGATCTACCTTCGACTTAAATGCGCCCTCGACCTTGTTCGACATACGGGCACTGAAATCCCCCTGATGCAAGGCATCCATCACATCACCGAGAGACGTCATGGTCACGTCCACTTTGGCAGCAGAAAAGTTGACGCCATTTTTTAGCGTTTCTAAATCACCATGAAAATCGTTGGTTAAACGCGCTGAAAAGTCACCATTGCCAATTTTTTCCATGGTTGCACACACCTCATCAATCGAAGTACTGACTCGATCAAGTAAGGAATTTAAGGCCTGACAAGCCTGACCGACCTCATCCGTTTTTTGATTGTCTTTGATTGGAATTCTGTGTTTAAAGTCGAGACTATGTTCAACCTTGCCTAAGGCATTCGTTAGCAGCACGACTCGCTGTAAAAGCATATCTGCAATGCCTTTAGCAAATCGAGACATAGCAAGAACCAAGAGCAATGAAAATACGACGATGCCAATGACAACACCCCATGAACGATAATAAATACCTTCAGCCAGAGAGGCTGTGCGTTCACGCAAGATATCGGTTTCGACTTTAATCAATTTGATTCTCTCAGTACTTTGCGCAAACCAGTCATCCGTATTTTGTGTAAGCGTCTGATTTCTGGACACGGCATCCATCAACACTTGTCGATAGTTTTCAACAGCCTGAGTCGAGGCGGCTGAGTTAATGGCGAGCAAGGCAGTTGCTTGTTCTTCGTCTGCATTCATCAGCAGGCTTTCTGATCTTCCGAGTTGATCAGTTATGTAGAACTGAATATCTGCAATGTCAGCAATCGTATACTCACCTCTTGCAAACACGCCATTTATTGCGCCACGCTCTTGTCCGGCACGTTCTTTCAACCAAAGTCCGTAGACTAAGGCATTGATAGACCGAATGACGTCAGGATGTTCAGCATGGTTGGCGAGTGTTCTGATAATATCCAGTGTGGATTTGTTCAGACTAGAATAGAAGGCAAAAGCGTCAGCATCTTTATCTAAACGATCTACTCGAGCACGCAGTTGACTCAACTGGCTAGTTTGACCTGACAGTTGTGTCAGCTGATTCTGAACTTGGGATGAATATTCAGATCTATTCTTTTCCAGGAATTGGTTCAACGCCGTTAAGGCCGCATTGGCTTTTTCGCGTTGTTCCATTAAATCCGAACGGCCTTTTTCGCCTCCTGAGCCAACATAACCGGCCGTAAGACCTCTTTCAACCGCAAGGTTATGTGCAACACTGTCCAGCTTTTTGACAAGCTCGACGGCTTGTAGAGAATGGCTAGACGTTATTAGGGAAGCTATATTTTCTATAAGAATAAATAGCCCAAGTGCAGCAGCGATCGCAGCTATAGGAAGATAAGTGAGCTTTATTTTTTTCGCTATGGGCAGATGTTCCGCACGAGAAGCAAGCGATTCAAAAAAACCGTTCATAGTCATGCCTTAATAGAATATTTTTTATGAGAGGTCTATTAAGCTTAGACGCTTTACATTTCAAGACAAGAAAAGACCTTCTAAATCAAAATCTTGATAGCACCACTTTTGTGCAGCATTTCTTTAACAGTAAAACTTTCAATGAATTACTGAGCACTGAGCGAGGAATGCTTGATCAGGTTGACACCTCACAAAGGCTCAGATAGGTAATGAGCTTTCCCTCATCAACCAGACTAATTTGTTCGAAAACGAACAATTTAGTCTGATTACTCTAGCTTTTGGAACTAGAATTGCCGCTTAAATATTTTAATTCGATCATTTTGCCTGAGATTACGCGTATGTATTCAGGCAACACGCATTACATCTAACATGGAGTTGAATTGTTGTGAAAAAACCTGATCTTCTGGCATTGCTTTTAATCCTGTCTACGTTTTTATTGTCGGCCTGTAAAAATGAGATCACCCCTGAATGGGAACGCTTTTATTCTCAAGCGCAGGCAGATGAATCCCGCGTTGAATGGTTATCTAACGTCGCCGTGGATAGTTATGGCGACATCATTACTGCAGGCTCAACTGTTCTTACAGGAGGCCAGCGCACCCAGAACGTACTGTTCGTCAAACAGGACAGTAATGGCTCCATCATCTGGACACGTGAATATGACCTCGCGCAAGGCGCCTACCGCAGCGACGATAAAATCACAGATATCGTTTTAGATGACGAGGGTAATATCTACGCAGTGGGCGTTCAATACATCGTACAGAATGATCAACAACGCTATGGTTCTTTTATATTGAAAGTGGATCGTTACGGTGATGTCAATTGGGTCAGAAATCTTAGTGATCAGGAAGATGCCCGTGATATCGAAATCCACTCCGATAAGCTTTATGTCACCGGTTTTGCCTCTCAGGTATTTAATTTAAACGGCCAGCGCCTGCTTAAAGTCAACCATGAAAAAGCCTGGGATATCGAGATTGATGCGTCCGGCGATTTTTATGTCGTCGGTGCAAAAAAGGCCGAAAAATATGCTGCTAGCGGGCAGAAACGCTGGTCTGTTGCTCTGCAGGCAGGTTTGAATCCCCAAGCGTCTATCGCACTACGTCAAGATGGTTCTGCGGTGATTGCCCATAACCATGATGACCGGACGACTCGCGTATCAGGCATTTCAAGCAACGGCCAGATTCAATGGAATCGCAAATATAACCCCGCCAAACAAAGTTACGGGTTTCCTGGCCCTGCGCTGGTAAAAACCGATTGGCGTGGCAACAGTATTATCAGCCTTTCAAATGATCGCGGACGTCGTCTGGTAAAACTGGACGACCTGGGTAAAGAACTATGGCAAGCCACCAGCACAGGAATCGTACATGATTTCTTAATTGGCGATGATGATGCTATTTACGCAGTGGGGGGCGGTGTGAATGAAAAATATGCGGGTGACGGAAAGTTTATTGCATCCACCCGACCAACATCTGGCACACAGATCACCACAGGTTCAATCGCGATGGATGGTGACACGATGTATGTTGCCTACAGCGCTGTAAATAATGGTGATATCGATTTTTACCTGGCCAAATTTATTGATCAATAATTTTAAACGCTAGCTGTTTAACAATAATTGATTTTGCCTGAACCCTGCCCCCTCTTCTGACAAGGAAAAGCTTGAAGAGAGGGGTTAGCGGGGGTTCACAAGCGCTCTTTAAAGCGATGATCTAATGGCTCGTTCCCCTGGCATAGGTCGTTTTATTGAACACATTATATTTCCCGGAAGGTTTAACCATTGGAATACGTTTGACTTCTTCCAGGGTATTTCCGTCATAAACAATAATGGCACCGTCTTCATCCCAGATACTCATCAAGGCATATCGGCCATCTTTGGTGAATTCAATATGCGCCGCCGTTTTACCCGGCATGGGTTGCAAGGTTTTTACAATTTCCAGGGTTTTCTTATCTATTACATGCATTAAATCTTTATTAGGGCCAAAGAAAACATCGACCCAAGCATAAGGTGAGTTTTCATGGCTACGCATGAAAAAGCCAGGACCTTTGGTTTCAATGTGCTTGATTGTCTGCCAGCTTTCCATATCAATAATACTGACTTTACCGTCTTTCAGGTTAGGTGTTGCCAGTACTTCTCTATCCTGATATTGCCAGGTAATGCCAGATCCCAGATGAGGCATCCCCGGCACATCCAGACTACCAATTTCTTTGCGCGCGTCGAGTGACAGCACCAAGCCCTGCCCCTCTCTGGACGCGCCAAACAACAAGCTGTAATCATGGCTGAAAAAGAAATCATCAAGATAAGAGGAAACCGCTATTTTACGAATCGGAAAGGGCTCAGGCTTAACCACATCGCCGGATACCTTGTTGTAATCATGTTCCCAGCCTGCAAAGCCGGGAGGCGGATCATCACTGTAATTGATTTCCCATACCTCTTTGATGTCTTTTAGCGCGGCAATGAAACTATTACGTGGTGGCGCTGTGTAGACTGCGCTGACGCGGGAGTGCTGGCCAGTATGATCATGCACATCTATGACCTTGATGGGTTTAAGCGTCTCAGCGTCTAACAATACCAGATTGTTCGGCAGGTAATTCGCGGCCATCGCATAACGCCCATCATGAGAAACGGCCAGATTACGTGTATTTATACCTACCCGGATTTCTGCGACGGTTTTCAAATTATAAATATCGAACTTACTG
>JBFHPN010000166.1:0-5536 GCA_041592735.1 Oleiphilaceae bacterium
GAAGCGAAGTGTGCATTCAGACCGGCATCATCGATTTGCATAGTGTCTTCGGCATAGAGCTTATCGAAAAGCTCAGCGCCAAGTAGTGTTTTTAGTTGCGACAATAAGGCTTCCCGAAAAGCCTCCGGGTTCTGGCTGGCTGTTCTTTCCCAGGTTTGTCTTAGAGCGGTTTCTGCATGAAGTGACGCCGTCAAACGTTGTAAGGTATGGATCAAAGCTTCTGGCCAGTCTGTGTTTGATGATTGCCATAAACGTTCATCCTGTATCTGAAAATTACTGTCCTGTATGCGTATCGCGAGATCCTGTAACACCATTAAATTATGCTTGGATAAACCCGCATCGAACGCCAGCTCAGCCGTGGCTTGATCCAGAAATTCACTGAACAATGTTTTCGAATCCTGTTGAGTGGCATCGGCAGGATCTGGCTCGTTGGAGGGGGTGCTGAGGCTTGCTGGATGAGCCGCTTCAGCGAAGACGACAGACGCCTCAGATGCTGACACATATTCTGGCAGGGCTTGTGAAACAGGGGCTGTGATAAGTACTGAATCCGCGGCGGAATCTGCGCTTTCATCGGTGTCTGAAAATGTCTTCCATAGCAAGCCGGCGTTAATCGCGATGGCTGCTCCGGCGATCAGGGGCCAGGCTTTCATTTAAGGCCTCGCCGAAAAGTATTCAATGCTTGCCTTGGCGCGCAGATCCGCAATATGTTCTTGCAAGCGTAAGCTCGCCAATTCCTGTTTCAGGCTTTCTTTGGCGTCTTCAAAGGGTGGTTTTGGTATGGCCGAACGTTCAAGACAGCGCCATACCAGCCAACCGATTTCATCACGGGTGGCAATCGATAACCACTGGCCTTCCGCTAGTGTCTTGGCTTCGGGTAATTGGGCAAAAGGATAGTTTTCCAGGGCTTGCCAGGGTAGCTCTTCACCTGGCGTAAATACCGCACCCTGTCTGGTTTTCATCGCATCCAAAAATAACCTGGCTTCGCTTTCTGTATCGAAGGCCCAATAGGCCATGCGCACCATTGCCTGAGGTGCCTGTGCCGCATAAGCTGCTTTTAAGGTCGCCTCATCAAAAGCTAACTGATCCATGTATTGCTTGACATAAAACTGCGACAACAGCGTTTTATAGGCTAATTCCAGTTCCATGGCGATCGCTTTGTTACTATCAAGTTTTAACTTTTTTGCTTGTGTGAACAGTAATTCGGTGGTGATCAGATTATCCAATAATTCATCCTGGTTTTGTTCCAGATCGGAAAGTGGGCCTTGCTGTCTGGAGGTTGAGAGCACAGTCAGCATCTCTTTGCTGATTGCTTGGCCATTAAGGCGCGCCAAAAGCTGATCATCCGCAAAGGCGTTACCAATATAAAAAAAGAATGAAACACATACTCCGAGTATTGAAAGAGCATAGCAAGACAAGCGAGATTGAGGTGATTGCATGATAGGGCCTTTTCCGAAACGACTAAGGTGATGGGTAGGTATCCCGACACCTGATAGGGTGATGCGAATGTTTAATTCCAAGGGTTCGAACTAAATGATGATTGGGCGGCTCAGGTTCAGAGCCGCCATCATTTAAGGCGTCAGATATTACTCTTAACAAGGTTGTAGGTAGACTTCAGCTCCAGCATGATATTGTGTTCCCACCAGCCAACGTGATGGCTCGTGCCACATTTGGCGCTGCTGTCCGGGTTGATGATTTCATCTCCAGAAGACCAGATTGCAGTATCACAGCCACGGCCATTCAAGTCTTGAATGAAGGATGAGTTATAACGCATTTCAAAGCAGGCAGGGCTGAAACATGCATAGGCCCAGCTAGTTCCTTTATGGGGGGTACCAATGGTCACCAGATCATCGTTACTGGCATAACCGTTTTTGAATACACGATACCAGCGAGAGACCAGACCGCCATTAGAATGTGCAACAAGGTTTACTTTGCTCCAGCCTGTGCGATCTTTTACCCAATTAACATAGTTGCTTAATTCGGATGCACTGGTTTTATTGCTTTTGGTCAGTGAGCTGTAAGAAAACTTATACAGGGCACAATCTGGCCAGCCGTCTCTTTTGAAACGATTTATCATGGTATTCCACTGGGCGGTAAAGCCTGCATAGCCATGCACAAAGACGATGGGTTGTTTACTGCAGGCAGCATAGCTCTGCGCTGAAATAGCGCTGAGTACAACAGCTAAAAAAGTCAGTAATAGTTTATTACGCATTATGAATACTCCTATTCTTATATTTTTTTTCGTATGTATACGAGGAAGTTTTAGTTTGGATTGCCATTATTATTTTTGTTGAGCCAGTCCATCCTAGGATTGTCAGAGCGGTTTTAAAACCACCCATTTGGGTGAAATTTCTTAAAACAGGGGCAGGGGTCACTTTTTGAACAGGCAAAAGTGTCAAAAAAATGCCTTTTGCGCAGGGTATTTACGATGCAAGATACGTGTGGATTAATTAGATTAGAAGCCGTATTTAACGAGTATATCTCTGTATAATTTTGTTTTTGCGAAATTTCTAAAAGCCGCCGAAAAGGTGTTTGCAATCCGCTTGGCATCCGGCCTTTTTTTGCTGAAGGCCATATAATTTTCGCCTCTATCAATTGGCGGGTTAAGAAATTCAATTTGATCCTGAAGTTTTTCTTTCTGTGCATAGAGCATTAGTGCGGGTTTATTCCCTACGCCAATAAAAGGTCTGCCACTGGTGACACGATGAAGGAGCTCCGTTTCGTTATTTACGGTATGCTTTTTTAGTTGCTCAGAGTGATCAAAAGCTTCGCCATGAGAATAGCCGTTTACATAGAACATCTCGTAATTGATCAGACTGTGTATGTTGCCATCAAATGTTGTTTTTAAACCCTTGGGTACCACTACGTAACTGTTTTCATATAGGTGGGGCTCATCGGTGTAGTATACGTCTTTGGCGCGCTCTCTGGTCTTGAAGTACAGAATCACCATGTCGAGCGATCCTGTTTTGAGCATCCCTTGAAGGCGTTTCCAAGGCACGCGATTATAGGCAAGTTCGTAACCTGCCAGTGTTGACACTGCTTCGGCTATTTCAATCGCGGCACCCGCAAGTTTGTCGTGTTTTATGAAGTAGAAGGGCGGGTAGTCAAGTTCACTTAAGCCTACGCGTAAGGTCTCTGCCTGTGCATTGAGACCGAAGATGTTCAAGGTGAAACAGAGAATTAAAAGACGTTTTAAACAGGGCAAATTCATAACTATTCCACTTCCGGTGCCATAGTGTTTATTTTTATTGGGCTATGATGACTGAACGTGTCGTCTAAAAGACTACCTTATACTGTTTTAAATTTCTTCTATTTTTTCTCATACTACATATCGAACCAAATTGTCATGACAAAATAAACCAATATTCTCGGCGGTGTAATCCAGCAAACGCTGACGTGCTTCACGGCTGGCCCAGGCACAATGGGGTGTGATGATCAGGTTAGGAATTGAATTCTGAAGCAAGGGATGACTTGCTTGAGGGGGCTCTTCGCTGAGCACATCGAGGGCGGCACCTGCGATGCGTTTTTCGCGTAATGCCTGTGCCAAAGCAGGTTCATCGATCAGCCCGCCTCGCGCTACGTTAATTAGAAAGGCCGAGGGCTTCATCAGTGACAGGGCCTTGGCATCAATCAGTTTGGAGGTATCCGGGCTTAGCAAACAGTGCAGAGACAAGATGTCGACCTGCGGCAGCAATTCATTTAAAGGCAGGCGAGAATAGCCATCTCTGGGTAAGCAGGGCTCGCCGGGACGAGCGCCTAACAGCACCTTCATACCAAACGCGTCGGCCATTTTGGCCACACCCTGTCCTAAGTCGCCATAGCCGATAATACCCAGGGTTTTGCCTTCCAATTCGATAATCGGATGATGCATCAGGCAAAAAACCGGGCTTTTCTGCCATGCGCCAGCGCGAACCTCGTCGACATAGTCGATCAGGTGATTGGCGAGGGCGAGTATTAATGAAAAGGTATGCTGAACGATGGTCGGGCGGCCATATTGAATGACGTTACAGACCCGAATGCCTCTGGCTTTAGCTGCTTCAAGATCGATATTGTTGGTACCGGTGGCGGTCACCGCAATTAGTTTCAAAGAAGGACAGGCGGCGAATACGGGCTCCCCCAGAACAACTTTGTTAACGATCGCAATATCTGCCCCGCTCAGACGATGAACAACATCTTCTGGCTGGCTGGTCGGGTAGGCCTGATAGTCAGTCAGCGCAGCCTTTAAGCGATGATCATCGAGGTTGGCACCCATGCTGTCTCGATCCAGAAAAACGCCTTTCATCGTTAGTTGTTAACCTCTATAAGCTATTTAAACCCCTCGCGATGGGGCGAATATTAAACCTGAGAGTGCTTAGCAATCAGCTGGGCCGCGTGACCACTCTATTGCGACCGGAATCCTTAATCGCATAGAGCGTTTCGTCAGCATCTTTAATCAATGCTTCGACACTGTCATGCCCCGCTAATTGCGTAATGCCACCGCTGACTGTCACGAAACTGGCTGCCGACGAAAAGTCGTGCGGATAGGCGAGCAATCTGAATTCTTCTGTTATTCGCTGGCCAATCGTTTCTGCTTGTTCTGCCGAGGTATTGGGTAAGATGATGACAAATTCTTCTCCCCCGTAGCGGGCGACGATATCTGTTGGGCGACAGGCACATTTCTGTAGTGTATTGGCAACCGCCTTTAAGCACTCGTCACCCGCTTGATGGCCGTAATGATCGTTAAATGGTTTGAAATGGTCAACATCAAGCATGATGATGCTTAAAGGCGATTTGTCTCTTTTCGCCCGATTGAACTCAAGAGCAATGGCTTTATCGAAACCACGTCTATTCGTTAAGCTGGTTAATTGATCCTGAAAGGCAAGCAATTCCATTTTCAGTTTCGTGCCATGCAGCTCTTCCTGAATATTGAAGAGTCGTTCCATGGCATGGATCATGGCTTTTAACACCTCGGGTACGATTGGTTTAAAAAGGTAGATATCTCCACCGGATTTGATGCCTTCGGTGAAAAATTTCGGATCAGTTTTTGCACTGACAAAAATAATCGGGAACCAGTTGGGGATTATTTCCCGTATTAACCTGGTGGTTTCGAAGCCGTTGATATCGGGCATTTCAACATCCATTAGTACCAAATCAACTTTTTCATTTTTACATATTTCAAGGGCTTCCTTGCCCGTTGAGGCTTCAATAACCTGATGCCCCATTGAGGTGACAATGAAGGAGGAAACCATTCTAATGGTTCGTTGGTCATCGACAATTAAAACTCGCATGGTGAGTCACCCTTCGTGTAGGATTTTTGATGTCTTATTGTTAAATCAATATAGTTGATTATTCGATAAGCGAGAGAAGAATTGTCGAGTAGGGTGTATGAAAAATGATGTATCTCGCGACACGCCAGGGCAAATTCACCAGTAGCGAACCCTGTTCTGGAGTTGTGTGATATAAGATGTTTTCGCTGAATTAACGGTTTGGATGGTTGTATGCGTTTAGCCTTTGTCGATATTGAAACCACGGGATCTCGCGCCACGCGAGACAGGATAAC
>JBFHPN010000167.1:0-5490 GCA_041592735.1 Oleiphilaceae bacterium
AAAGATGTGCCTGCCCGGGATTTTTTCGCCGAGCTGGTCAGCGGTACAAGCTATAATATGTTAGTGGATCCATCGATCACAGGCACTATCAGCCTGAATCTTAAAGATGTCAGTATCGATGAAATATTGGAAATCACACAGCGCTTGTATGGCTATGAATATGAGCGTAAAGGCCGGATGATTCATGTAACGGCACCGGGTTTGAGAACGCACATATTTTCAATCAATTACCTCAATGTAGAGCGCGAGGGTGACTCTGAAACGCGTGTCAGTTCAGGGCAAATTACCCAAAATAGCAGCGGTGGGGAGTCAGATGCCTCGGCAACAAGGACTGTTGGCTCAGGCACACGTATCACCACTAAAAACAAACACCGTTTCTGGGAATCACTTACCCAAACCTTGCAATTAATAGTGGGTGATAAAGAAGGTCATTCCGTGATTATCACACCAAGCACGGGCATGGCTGTTGTCAGGGCTGATGCAGAATCCTTGTCTGCGGTTAAACGTTATCTTGAACGTTCGGATTTGATCTTAAAACGTCAGGTTATCCTCGAAGCCAAGATATTGGAAGTCAGCTTGAGTAAAGGTTATCAGCAAGGCATAGACTGGAGTTTTTCAGATGTAAGCAAAGCTGTGGATTCAGATGGTGAGCCTAAAAGAGGGTTAGGGCTCAATCAAACGGGAAAATCTATTTTGGCTGATGCCGGTGGCGTATTTGCGTCAGCACTGAAATTCAATAATTTTGAAACGACGATCAATCTTCTGGGCACCCAGGGCAACGTTCAGGTTTTATCCAGCCCAAGAATTGCAACCGTGAACAACCAAAAAGCCGTTATCAAGGTGGGAAGTGATGAGTTTTATGTCACAGATATAGACTTTGAATCGAATAATGATTCTAACTCCAGCTCAACGAATGTTGAGTTAACACCCTTTTTCTCTGGTATCGCACTGGATGTAACGCCGCAGATAAGTGAAGAAGGTAAAATCATTTTGCATGTTCATCCCACGATCTCAAATGTGGAAGATCAAACTAAAACAATTTCTATCAATGATCGTACTACGCAACTACCGCTGGCACTCTCCAGTATTCGTGAGTCAGACAGCATTATTACCGCCGAAAACGGCCAAATTGTTGTTATTGGTGGTTTAATTCAGAATCGAAATACGGATACAAATGGCTCGGTTCCTTTCTTTGGCGACATCCCCTTCTTAGGAGAATTGTTTAAGCAGAAAAAGGAAAGCTCCGAGAAAACAGAACTTGTTATTCTGTTGCGTCCAACGCTGACCGATGATCAGTCTATAAAACAAGATATACGTTCCAGCCGTGAGCGCTTCGGGCGATTTCGCGACTCTATGATCGCGCCCACAACAACCAGTTTTTACGAGTAGTGGCGGCATGTATGAGCGATTCTTTGGTTTAAAAGAGTTACCTTTCGGTTTAACACCGAATACCCATTTCTTTTTGAAGTCGGACACCCATCAACAGGCACTGGATATGTTGATCTGGGCACTTTCACATAAAGAAGGTTTCATTAAGGTCACGGGTGAAGTGGGGACGGGTAAAACGCTATTGTGTCGTAAATTGCTCAATGCACTGGAATCCCCTTTTGTTACGGCGTATCTGCCTAATCCTTTTTTCTCGGCAGAAACGCTTTATTGCCTGGTTGCCCAGGAATTAGCGGCACATACGGATGATCCTGCTGAAGAAGACAGCACCATACAGCTGTCGCAGGTAAAAGACCCCCATGTGCTGGCGTTGCAGCAAATCCAACAGACTTTATTAAAACTGGCCGGGCAGCAAAAGCAGGTAGTATTGGTGATTGATGAAGCGCAAGCCATGCCGGAAGAAACAATTGAAGCCTTGAGATTATTGACGAACCTTGAAACCGAGTCTCAAAAGCTATTACAAATCGTGCTCTTTGGCCAACCTGAGTTAGATGAACTTTTATCGCGGCAGAACCTAAGGCAGTTGAAACAACGTATTACCTTTCAGCATCAATTGAAACCTTTGCAACGTAATGATATTGAACATTATATCGCTCACCGCATGACTTTGGCCGGCTATCAGGGCGGGCGCCTGTTTGAGGCCAAGGCCATCAGTTTATTGTGTCGTGCGTCAAAAGGCATTCCCCGCTTAGTTAATATATTGTGTCATAAAGCCTTGATGTGTGCGTTTGGTGAAGGGCAGAAAGTGATTCAGGCCCGGCATATGCTAGCCGCTATTCGAGATACGGAAAGTGTGTCATTAAGCTGGCGAGATCGATGCGCCTCTGCCTTATTCATGCTGTGTTTGTGTCCACTATTGATTGCACAAGCAAGTGATCTCATTGCAGGAGCCTGGTGATGAGTGTCATTAATGATATGCTCCGAGATCTCAATAAACGTAATGCGCCAGAGGCAGGGCTGGAATCTTCAGCGATTCCTCAAAGTTTGATAGAGCCGCAAACGCGACCGTTGAAGCGATATCTCTTGGTGCTTATTCTGTTACTGATCATTCTGGCTGTTTTTTCGGCCTGGTTTTTTGTTAACAAGCAGCAGGGTAACGCTCCCCAACCGGCTCTAGAGATTGCTATGCCTGCACAGCAAGATGCTCCGACTATTACTGATGTTGAAAAGCCAGGCGAGGTGAACAACTTATCTGCATCAGATGGCATCCTTCAAAACAGAAAGAGTGAAACCGCTCCAGAGGAACTCCTTACCCCGCATAAGCAAATGCCGATAGCAGCGGTCGAGTTGCCTCAGGAACAGGAACCTGATGATCTGCAGGAAACAGAAAAGTCGTTGCCGAAGGCTGTTGAAGCAGCCCCGGTGGCGAAGCCTGTTGAAAGCTCTGTAATGAATACCACTGCCAGGCAGCCATCGCAAGAAGTTGCATCTACTGTTAAACCCGCTGGAACACTTGAGCAAAAGGCCAGCATTCCAGCGTATAAAGCCGCTGTGATAAAACCGGCTTTAATGGATGAGCCGGTAACAAAGCAAGCTGAACCTCTGAAAAAAGTGGTGCTGATGCCTGATAAGGTTTTGCAAGTTACCCCTTCACCTCAGGCCTTGGATCATCAGATGGCAGAAAAGGCCCTCCGTTTGTTTGCCAGTGGTGATGCAACAAGGGCATACCGTGAATTAGTCAGTTTTATTGCGCAACATGATACCGATGAAGAAAGTAGAACAGTGCTGGCCAATTATTTAATTCAAGAAAACCGGATTGCCGAAGCGGGTGACGTATTATTAAATGCCCCCATTCACCAATCTCCGGCATTACGGCAGTTAAAAGCACGTTGGTATGCAGCTAAAGGCGATGAAAAAATGGCCTTGTATACGCTCAATTCACAATTGCCGGATGTACAGCAATTTCCGGATTACTATGTTCTTTTAGCGGCGTACTTTCAGCGTTTTGGCTGGCAAAAAGAAGCCATAAAAACATATTCACAATTGTTAGAGTACGATGATTCTAAAGCAGACTGGTGGGCAGGTTTGGCCCTGGCTGCTGATAGAGATAATGATTTAAAGCAAGCCACGCTGGCATATCGTCAGGCCCTGGCTTTGCCTGGTTTAGCACCGGAATTAAGCCAGTTCATTCAAGGCAGGCTTAAACAGATTGTTGCTGCAGAAAAACAATAACCCATGTGAAAATTCTTCACTTAGCACAGAAATAAATTGATAGGCATCGGACACAGGTATGTCAGACTTAAAGAAAAAAATTCGTATAGGTGATCTGCTGATACAAAACGGTCTGATATCCGAAGATCAGTTAATGGCCGCGTTAGCAGAACAGAAAAAAACCGGGCGCAAGCTGGGGCGAGCTTTAATTGAATTGGGCTATGTAGAAGAAGACCAATTGCTTAATTTGCTGTCGCAGCAGCTTGAAGTTCCGTTCGTACAGTTACGCCACTATCAATTTAACCAGGACCTGATTAAAAAATTACCCGAGACCCTGGCCAGACGTTTCAGAGCGATCATTCTTGATGAGCAGCAAGGAGAGTTATTGGTCGGTATGGCAGATCCGATGGATCTGATGGCTTATGACGAGATTGCACGAGTCGTCAATCAGCCCATTAATGTAGCCGTTATACGTGAGAGTGAATTATTAAATACGCTCGATATGGTCTATCGACGAACGGATGAAATCAGTTCGTTAGCGGGTGAATTAGAAAGTGAACTGGAAGATGATGCGTTCGACCTGGCAGCCCTCACAGCAACAGGTGATGAGAGTGATGCACCGGTTGTAAAACTATTGCAGTCTATTTTTGAAGATGCAGTCCAGGCGCGAGCTTCCGATATTCATATTGAGCCAGATGAAACGGTTGTTCGTATTCGGCAGCGTATAGATGGTGTGCTTCAAGAACAGGTAATGAAGGAAACCAAGATAAACGCGGCACTGGTACTGCGTTTAAAATTAATGTCGGGTTTGAATATCTCAGAAAAGCGTATACCCCAGGATGGGCGGTTCAATATCAGGGTGAAAAATAAATCAATAGATGTGCGTTTATCCACCATGCCGACCCAATATGGTGAAACCGTAGTAATGCGTTTACTTGATCAGACGCAGGGTATTTTGTCGCTCGAAAAAATCGGTATGCCACAAAAAATCCTGAGTAGGTATAAAGTAGCGATTACACGACCTCATGGTCTGGTATTAGTAACCGGACCAACAGGTAGTGGTAAAACCACCACATTATATAGTTCGCTTTCAGAATTAAATAAGCCCGAGATTAAAATCATTACCGCTGAAGATCCGGTCGAATACCGTTTGTCGCGGATAGTACAAGTCCAGATAAATCCTAAAGTCGGCTTAACCTTTGCCAGCGTCTTGCGTGCCTGTTTACGACAGGATCCTGATATTCTTCTGGTGGGTGAGATGCGTGATCAAGAGACCGCGGAAATCGGTCTGAGAGCTGCAATGACCGGCCATATGGTAATGTCTACCTTGCATACCAATGACGCCATCGGCAGCGCCATGCGCTTAATAGATATGGGTGCTGAGCCTTATCTGGTCGCCAGTTCATTACAGGGCGTGCTGGCACAGCGACTGATTCGTCGTATCTGCCCGAACTGTATCCGGGATTATCAACCAACAACGCAAGAAAGCATCTGGTTGAGTGCTATGGTTCAGAAAAACAAAAGCTTGTCCTCGGAAGACATTGCCAATATGAAATTTTCTACCGGAGCCGGTTGCTATCAATGCAGTAATACCGGTTACAAGGGGCGTGTCGGTATTTATGAATGGCTTGAGATGGATGAGCGTTGCCTCAGCGCTCTGCGCAAGGCGGATTCAGATGCTTTTGCCGCGGCGGCGCATCAAAACGCGTATTATGAACCCCTTGAAGTGTGTGCGTTGAATTTCGCTCAGCAAGGCATTACCTCATTAGACGAAGTGTTCAGGGTTTCCGCCACCCTGGGCGAAATGGGAGATAGTCTGGATGAGGATCTCGAACTGGATATCGGGATAGAGGATTAATATGGTAAGCCGGGCAACACATAGTGCTGATTGGA
>JBFHPN010000168.1:0-5479 GCA_041592735.1 Oleiphilaceae bacterium
ACACCGATGATATTGTGCGAGGGCTCGAAGCCGGCGGGGTGGACTATCTGGTTAAACCGATCAACCCCGCCGAACTGATTGCCCGAATGAAAGTTCATCTAACTAATGCGCGCTTGACGAAACATGCCCAAAGCGCACTGGATAGCACCGGGCAGCATTTATTTACGGCCAGTGAGACCGGTGAAATACGCTGGGCGACACCTCAAACCCATGCGCTCTTTGCCAAGGCGCGTATCAATGGTAAAGACGTCAAAACGGTGTTTTGTCAGCAACTTCAAGTCTGGCTGGCAAAGCAACACAAAGCCGGTGATGCCTATGTGTTGGAAGGCCTGGACTATCCTTTATCCATTCGCTTTGTCGGCCAGCATAGCAATGGGGATTGGTTAATTAAGCTGATTGACGGAAAGCGTCCTACAGAAGCCGCATTGTTGCGAACCAAACTGGATCTCACCGAGCGAGAGTCCGAAGTATTGTTTTGGATTGCCAATGGTAAAAGTAACCGTGAGGCGGCAGAGATTCTGAATCTGAGCCCCCGCACAGTGAATAAGCACCTTGAAATGATTTTCCCCAAGTTAGGGGTAGAAAACAGAACCGCTGCAGCGGGTGTTGCGCTTAAGATATTGTCGTCCGAGGTTTAGAGGGGTTTAGCATTCCCTTCGACAAGCTCAGGGCAAGTCGACAAGCTTAGGGAACTTAAATCGTTCGTTGAGCCTGTCGAAACGTTGAGCGAGAGGGTATGACAACTTTCAGTTTCTTAATCACTTCGACAAGCTCAGTGCAAGTCGACAAGCTCAGTGCAAGTCGACAAGCTCAGTGAACGTAGGTTTGGTTGGCTTGAACCATAAGATCCAGTGAGCTTGGCTCACATCTGCGATTGTAAATAATTCTGTAAACCGATTTTATCGATCAAACCTAACTGTTTTTCCAGCCAATACGCGTGGTCTTCTTCTGAATCTTCCAGTTGTTTAACCAGCATCGCGCGGGTTTCATAATCCTGTTCGGACTCACAAAGCGCGATACCGGCTTTCAGGTTTCCGATCACCTGATATTCCTGCTCAAGATCGTTTTTTAACATGCTTGGCACATCGCTGCCGATATTCAAGGGGGTACGTTTGGTTAAATCGGGTTTGCCTTCCAGAAATAAAATACGTTTGATCATCTGGTCGGCATGTTCGGTTTCTTCTTCTCGCTCGTGGTCCAGGCGCTCATAGAGTTTAGTTAAGCCCATATCTTCATACATTCTGGAATGCACGAAGTATTGGTCGATTGCTGCTAATTCCCCGGCAAGAAGATTGTTCAACAGTGAAATGATTTTAGGGTTGCCTTTCATCGTTTTCTCCCGAGCTTATGAATGCATCATAGATTGCAGATAATTTTCGATCGAAATGGTTTCAATCAGATTCAACTGGGTTTCCAGCCAATCCAGATACTCTTCTTCTTCCGAGAGGATCTTTCTCAGTAAATCCCGGCTGACATAGTCAGAAGCCGACTCGCAATAAGCAATGGCCGCTCGCAAGTCTTTTATAGAAGAGGTTTCAAGTTTCAGGTCACAGGAAAGCATCTCTTTAGTATCTTCACCGATTAGTATCTTGCCTAACTTTTGAAGGTTTGGAATGCCTTCCAAAAAGAGGATGCGTTCGATCAGCCGGTCGGCCTGTTTCATATCGAGAATGGATTTTTTGTACTCATGCTCATTCAGTTCTTCCAGCCCCCAGTTTTTAAACATGCGAGCATGCAAAAAGTACTGATTGATGGCGATGAGTTCGTTGCCTAGGCAGGTATTCAGATATTGGATGACTTTTTTATCACCTTGCATGGTGCAGCTCCCTGTTTTTATTAAGGCGGATCGACAATAAACAGGAGTATAGGCGGGTGTAAAATGATTTTAAAGTTAATTTCCCGCTTTGAGAGAAAAGAACGCTCTGGACGAAGTGTCTGAATGTATGTGGAGAATGATGGCCGGAAACCGGTATTAACAGCGTACTTCCTGGGCACGATGAAAATTGTTGCTCTGTACAGAAGCTATCTTGTCACTGAACATATCCTTCGCAAAGGATACGCACTGCCCACAACAATTACCGATACCCAGTTCTTTTTTGAGTGAGCTGAAGCTGGAAACACCTTCAGCCATGGCTGAGTCAATTTGTCTGTCGCTAATACCGTTACATACACAAACAAGCATGGAATCACCTCATCTAATCAATAAGGCTATTATTTATCAAATGATAAGAATTATCAAATAGAATTTTATGCTATTTGTGAATGATATTGCGTATCAAATACTCTAAAGGTCAAATTGATACGAGGCTGGGTGATTTTCTTGCGAGCGGGCAGGCTGTGCTTCCAGTGTTCCTGGGTGTTTTCTTTCATCAGTAACAAGCTGCCGTTGTCTAGCTTGATGCCGGTTAATGTATTGTCTTTGATGTGTTTGAATTTAAATTCACGGGTAGCGCCAAGGCTGATAGAAGCAATGGTTGCACCTTTGCGCATCATTTTTTCGTTGTCTGTGTGCCAGCCCATGCTGTCATGACCGTCGTGATAATAATTTAACAGACAACTGTTAAAATGCTCGCCTGTGAAGCTTTCCAATTGAGTTTTAAGCAACTGCAAGGGGGTAATCCAGGGCAGGGCGGTTTTGGTGCTTTGGGAATAGCGATAGGCAAAAGGTGCATCGCCATACCAGGCAATTTTTCGTTTCAGTGTGAGCTCTTTGCCGAACATGACAATCGAATCGGCAGACCAGTGTATGGTTTGCTCAAGCATTAAAAACATGTCCTGGCTCTGCTGCGGAGTCAAAAACGCTGGATAATATTCAACGCAACCATCGTAGGGCAGGAGGTTCATCATGAGGTGCGACCTTGTTATTTCGAGAAACCAATCATCTCAAAATATGCCGGTGTTTGTCTCAAGGAAATGGTTTTTATTCCTTGGCGTTTCAGCCAGGATTTTGCTTGGGATAGGCTCGTAAATGTGTCTGGCGCACGCTTAATAACTTCGCCCGTGAGTGCGCTCTGGTAAGCAAGATAGTGCCCACCCTGAATGGCGCAGATAATACCTACATCCTTTCCTGGGGCCGAAAAATACAATAATTGCTCAAACATAGGCCAGTTTCACCGATTGTGTCATTGTTTACTCAGTTGGCGGATGATGGTTTCTTCCAGGGTCCCGCCCAAGGGTGACGCCATCGAACCAAAATGATCAATTTGCGTCGTGTCGCGGCTGACCAGGTATTTATTGAAATTCCATTGAGGGCTTTGTCCGGTTTTGCTAATCAAGCTTTGATAGAAGCTATTTGCCTGTGGGCCTTTAATTGATGAGGGCGCGACCATAGTAAAACTCACACCGTAATTTTTATAACACACACTTGCAGTAGCTGCTTCTGAGGCATGTTCCTGTCGAAAATCATTGGATGGAAATCCCACTATCTCCAAGCCTTGGCTTTGATACTTTTGGTAGAGGCTCTCCAATTCTTTGAACTGAGGCGTAAAGCCGCATTGGCTGGCCGTGTTGACCACTAACAGCACCTTATTCTGGAATTGCTCACAGAAATTAACCTGTTGGGAGGAATGAAGCTTTTTCGCTTCAAACTTCAGTAAATCCGGGCAAGCAGCATGGCTGTTGTAAGACAGTATCAACAACATGGCCGCATAAAAATGCCTGAAGATAGTTTTGCGCATTACATAATCTCCCTAAAGATACATTACTGAACAACCAATAACCTTAACCTCACCCAAGCCCACTGAGCTTGTCGAAGTGCACTGAGCCAAACTTACGCTCACTGAGCCTGTCGAAGTGAGATATCTCAACCTCGCGTTTCTTAAACGTTTCCCTTCGGCTGGCTCAGGGCAAGCAGCCCAACGTTTCGACAGGCTCAACGAACGATGTTTGCTCACTGAGCCTGTCGACTTGCACTGAGCCTGTCGACTTGCACTGAGCCTGTCGAAGTGATACCTCAACCACATGAACCACAAAAGCTATACGTGCCAAGTAACCAATCGGATTATCAAAGGCTATCCAGATTGGCCAGATAGGTATCGCCCTGTTCGAGCAGGGCATTTTGTTGAGCATCCGACATTTTCTGCCAGGCTTTATAAGGAAAGGCCATTCGCGGGTTTTTTTGGAAGGTGTCACGGTGACGATATAAAAAATGCCAATAAAGACTATTAAACGGACAAGCGCCTTCTCCGGTTTTCTGTTTGACCTGGTAGTGGCATTCGCCGCAGTAATCGCTCATTTTAGAAATATAGTTACCACTGGCGGCATAAGGTTTTGTGGCAATCAAGCCGCCATCGGCAAACAGCGCCATGCCTCGGGTATTCGGTAATTCTACCCACTCAATCGCATCGATATAAATTCCCAGATACCACGCGTCCACCTCATCCGGATTCAAGCCGGCTAACAAGGCGAAATTTCCGGTAATCATTAATCGCTGGATATGATGGGCATAGGCATAATCCAGCGATTGCTGAATCGCAGCCGATAAACAGCGCATTTTAGTTTCACCGGTCCAGAACCATTCAGGCAAAGGCTTGTTCGCTTCTAAGGTGTTGGTTTGCGCGACATCAGGCATGTTTATCCAGTACATACCACGAACATATTCTCGCCAGCCCAAAATCTGCCTGACAAAACCTTCGACCTGAGCGAGTGTGATAGTTTCTGTGTTCTGATGATAATGTTCTATAACGAAGTCGATAACCTGCATGGGGTGAAGTATTTTGGCATTAAGAGCAAAGCTCAGCCTTGAATGATACAGGCTCCATGCATGCTCATGTTCACAGGTCATCGCATCCTGAAAACGGCCAAACTGTGCAAGGCCGTGATCACAAAAATACTGCAATAGTGAGAGGGCTTGTTGACGAGTACAAGGCCAGAGCAAGTCTTCTGTGGCTTTGCCAAAGTGCTTGATGTTATGTTTTTTCAGGCGAGCCAGAATGTCACCGACAGGATTGGAAAATAGCAAAGGCTGAGGAATATGGGCCATATCTGCTTTCTTTAGTGGCTCACGGTTTTCGGCATCAAAATTCCATTTACCGCCAAGCGGTTCACCACCCTCCATCAAAATATCAAAGCGTTTGCGCATGGCTCGGTAGAAGTTTTCCATGCGGACATGCTTGCCGGGTTTAAAATACGATGTCAGCTCTGAATAAGGTAAAAGAAAATGTTCGGTATCTGCTTCTTCAACTGAAATTTGTGTCTGGCCTTTTTGTCTGAGGAATTCACTGAACCCATTCAGTTGAGTGAGCAGTCTGTGCTCATCAGGGCGTTGATAGGCAAACTCCGTACATTGGAAGCGAGCACATAGTTGGCCTAATAGTTCGGGCAGTGTTCCCGTGTTGGTAGTATCGTCGAGGGTTAAGTAAAGGACCTGGTGGCCTGCCTGTTCCAGGGCTTCTGCAAAGTGAGACATCGCACAGAAAAAAGCACATATTTTTTGGACATGGTGGCGCACATAAGTTTGTTCCTGATGCAGTTCGGCCAG
>JBFHPN010000169.1:0-5471 GCA_041592735.1 Oleiphilaceae bacterium
GGTTCCGATCTGGGTGGCGGCTGCTCCACAATGGGCACCTTATCTGGTGGCGGAAATATTATTATCTCCGTCGGCCAGAACAGCCTGATCGGCGCCAATGCGGGCATCGGCATCCCTCTGGGAGACCGCTGTACGGTGGAATCCGGCCTCTATATTACCGCAGGCACCAAAGTAGTCATGCTAGACAGCCAAAATCAAGTTGTGAAAACAGTGAAAGCACGTGATTTAGCAAACACGCCCGACCTGCTGTTCCGCCGCAATTCAACCAATGGTCAAGTTGAGTGTCTCACCAACAAAACCGCGATTGAACTGAACGAAGCCTTACACGCGAATAACTAAGCAAGCTTAAAACCGGCACAAGACCTCCCCTAACCACGGGGAGGCATAAACAATCTGCCTATGGTTTCTTTCAGGCAGAATATAAAATTTACGACTTCTTTGAAAACGCGTAATAAGAGATGGATATATGACCACACTGCAATACAGCCCAACCCTGCTTCTGGCACAAAAACTGATCCAACAACCCTCAGTAACGCCGGATGATGCCTGTTGCCAGGAGCTAATGATGGCTCACCTGGCACCCCTGGGTTTCAAGGCTGAAACAATGCAGTTCGAGGAAGTGACCAATCTTTGGGCTCGCCGTGGCAATGCTGCACCGGTACTCGCCTTTGCCGGGCATACCGATGTCGTTCCTACCGGACCACTCGATCAATGGACCTATCCACCCTTTGAAGGGCGCGTTGAAGAAGGCATACTACATGGGCGAGGCGCTGCAGATATGAAAGGCAGCCTGGCTGCGTTTATAACTGCCTGCGAGCGTTTTATTGCCAGGTACCCCAATCATAAAGGCTCTATCGCTTACCTGATCACCAGCGATGAAGAAGGCCCTGCCAAAAATGGCACCGTAAAAGTCGTTGAAACCCTGGAAGCACGTAATGAAAAAATGGACTGGTGCCTGGTAGGCGAACCATCCAGCACCAAAATTCTCGGCGATGTGATCAAAAACGGTCGTCGCGGCTCACTGAATGGCAAACTGACTGTTATGGGCAAACAGGGCCATGTGGCCTACCCGCACCTGGCCAAGAACCCAATCCATTTAGCCACCCCGGCACTGAATGAGTTATGTGCAATCGAATGGGATCAAGGCAATGCGTTTTTTCCTGCGACGTCTTTTCAGATCACCAACATTCAATCCGGCACCGGGGCCACGAATGTGATACCGGGTCGTCTGGAACTACTGTTTAATTTCCGCTTTTCAACTGAAGTAACGGCAGAACAGCTCAAACAAAACGTACACCAGATTCTCGATAAACACGCGCTGGCGTATGAGATTGAATGGAATTTAAGCGGCGAACCCTTTCTGACCGAAGCCGGCCCATTGGTCGACGCTGCGGTAAAAGCCATTCGAAAGACGAAAGGAATCGACACAGAGCTCTCTACCTCGGGCGGCACCTCGGATGGTCGTTTTATCGCACCAACGGGTGCGCAGGTACTCGAACTTGGCCCATTAAACGCCACAATTCATCAAATAGACGAACACGTCTCGATACAGGATCTTGATGATCTGTCGAGCATTTATGAAGCCATCCTGATTGATTTACTCGCGCCCTAAGCTGTGATGCATCACCTGATACGATGCCCGGTATGCAGCGAAGCCCTGAACCCGGCAAATCAACGTAAAAGCGTGTCCTGTATAAAAGGGCATAGCTTTGATATTGCCAAACAAGGTTATCTCAACTTGCTACTGAGCCAGCATAAAAAAAGCAAGCAACCAGGTGACACGCCGGAGATGGTTAATGCCCGCCGTGATTTTTTAAATGCCGGCCATTACCAGGAAATAGCAGACTTCGTCTTACAAGAGTGCGTAAAACCCTGCGTGGAGAAAAACACAGCAGCACATCAAGAGGGCTTTCATTATCTGGATTTGGCCTGTGGTGAAGGTTATTACACGCTAAAAATAGATGAATATCTCCAACGTGCCCTCAACCGCCCGCAAAGTGCTGCTTCTGACAAACAAGGCCCTCAGCAGGTATTTACCAGCGGTATGGATATTTCCACCCCAGCCATCAAGGCAGCCTGCCGACGCAGCAAACACCCCCAATGGCTGGTGGCCAGCCTGGCGCGCATTCCCCTGCAAACACACTCTCAGGATCTGGTCAGCGGCCTCTTCTTTCATTTTGATTTTGAGGAAGTGCATCGGGTACTCAAAGCGGGTGGCCACTTTCTGATGGTCACCACCGGGCCTAAGCATCTAATTGAATTACGTGAAGCGATCTACGACCAGATAAAACCAGAACAGATCAAAGATTTCAGCCAGCTCTGCCAGCCTTTACAGCATCGCCACCGGCTACAACATCAATATCAGCTTAGCTTGCAGAAACCCGAAGATATCAGCCAATTATTGATGATGACCCCTCACACCTGGCGCTGTAAGCCAGAAAAGAAAGAAGCGTTAATAAGCAGGCAGACCTTATCGGTCACGGTTGATGTACAATTGGATATCTTCCAAAAATAAAGGCTTCTCACGAAAGGTTGATGACAATGTCCAAATCCAACAATCAAAAAGACCTGAAATCCAACCCCCTGGCCTACTACTTCAAATACTTTACCCTGAGCGCACTGACTTTTTTATTGGGCCTGGGCACAGTGGTCTATGTTGAACTGCTGCTACCGGAATCCGAACGGCAGGAATGGCTGGCATTAACCGGCCTTATCTTATGCATACCCAGTGGAATATTAGCTTTTTACTGTTATCTGCGTTTATTATTCGCACGACTCCAACAATTCATGGACAAATAAAATGAACACACCTGACATTGAAATTTATGTCAAAGCTATTCACTTTCCGCAAATGATGAACTGGTTAGCCAAGCACTTTTCGGCGGTGAGCTTTTCCTCTAAAGCAGCGCATTTATATGAAAACGGGAAGCCGGTAAAAGGCAAGCTCAGCAATCAACAGGGCGAAACAGAAGTACTTATTACGCCCCATGCCGCGGGAAAATCGTTTACCAGTATCTGGTTCAAACAAAATATCACCTCCTGGCAAGACGATGAGCACTGCGCGATGAGCCTTCTACAAGAGGAAGATTGTGAAATAAGATGTTCTGCAGCCGGCTGGCAGGAATCAGAAGAAGAAAATAGTGAACAATGGTGGCTGCTAAGCAGAACTGAAAAGAAGCGAATTAATTGGGCTTAAGTGACTCCCTCTTTGAAAGCCTCAAAGAGGGAAGCGAACGGCTAAAAGCAAAATGCTTTTTTATTTAATCACAGAAACATTATCTGCTTGTTTACCTTTATCGCCATCACTCAGATCAAAACGGACAATCTGGCCCTGACGCAACGAACGTCGACCATGGCCACGAATGGATCGAAAATGCACAAACACATCTTCACCGGCATCCGTTGTAATAAAACCAAAGCCCTTGTTCACATTAAACCATTTAACACTGCCGGACTCAGCGCCTTCGGGGCCATCTGCATGGCCTGCATCGTCCTGATCATTGGCAGCCCCTGCCTGTTTTGATGTATCACTAGCAATCGCTGCAATCATACCGGCAGCCATAAAGATCAACCAGGCAACCACATAAAAAGCAGTACCCTCTGCACTTGCCAGGAAGCTGCTGGCGGTTAATTCCGAAGGTAGCGCATTTGCCAACTGAGCAGTAATTAATAAAACATAAGGAAACGGCAACGCGACAATAGCACTCACTAATAATTTTTTTGATAAACTCTGTGTAGACATGAACTTTTCTCATTTTTAAAAGTAAATAAAATAATGATTAAACAATCATTTAAAAATATGAGCCTGCCCAGCAAAAATCAAAACTGATTAACATGGCAAGCGAAGGAATGATAACAGATTTTCAAGTAAGAACGAGAGTGCATCGTACATCATTGCATCATGCACCCTAAAACACATCATGACTTACCCGCACAGTCACAAAAACATGTGACCAACACGAATAAAGAGGTTTTACGAATCGATGACGCTATCCATCTCAGAACTCGAAACCAGGCTCAATGAATTAGAAATGAAAGCCAGTTTTCAAGATGATTTACTCAACACCTTAAATGATATTGTGACCCGTCAGGATCAGGAGATACGTCGTTTATGGGATGCCAATCGTTTATTAAAGCAAACCATGAACGACATGAGAGAAAGCGACAAAGACGTACCCGTCGATGTACCGCCCCCTCATTACTAAGGGCCGGTATCTAATCGTTTGTATCAATACAACTAGACACTCTTTTTAGGGGAGCGCGAGATAGACACCACGTTTGATTGCCCTGATTCAACCATTAATAACTCATCCGGCTCTTCGCCTCTGTGAACCTGCCCCTTGGCTTCAGCAAGCAAGTTACCTCGCTGCTTACTCACTGGCTCTTCCTTAAAGTCGGCTTTGGCAATATTCCAGACCAGATCATTGATCTTATCCAGCGGGTTATAACCCAAGGGCGCATTTAACAACAGGTTCCTTACCGAATAACAATCAAACAAGTGCGAGTAATGATCAATTTTCTTAAGCAATTCTTCCACTTCCTGCCAGGGTAAAGAAATTTCCCGCCCTTTCATAATGCGCGGATGCGAAGTAGGCAGAGGATCATCAGCGATCAATAATTCTTCATAAAGCTTTTCACCCGGTCTTAAGCCGGTATATTCAATTTCGATATCCCCTTCAGGATTCTCTTCCGTTTTCGGCTCAAGCCCCATCAGGCGGATCAACTTAACTGCCAGATCAGCAATTTTAACCTGCTCACCCATATCCAAGAGGAAAACATCGCCGCCCTTGCCCATCGAACCTGCCTGTAAAACCAGTAAGGCCGCCTCGGGAATAGTCATAAAATAGCGGGTAATGTCAGGATGGGTAACGGTAATTGGCCCGCCTTCTTCAATTTGCTTTCTGAATAACGGCACCACCGAGCCAGACGACCCCAAGACATTACCGAAACGCACCATACAAAAACGTGTCGAACTCTGGCGCTGAGCCAAGCCTTGCAATACCAGTTCGGCCAGACGCTTGGAAGCCCCCATGACATTTGTGGGCCGAACCGCTTTATCGGTAGATACCAGCACAAAGGTTTTAACCCCGGCTTTAATAGCGGCTTCGGCACAATACCAGGTACCAAAAACGTTATTTCGTACACCCTCAATAACATTATGTTCAACCAGCGGCACATGCTTGTAAGCAGCCGCATGGTAAACAGTATCCACCGCGAAGCTTTTCATCACCACTTCCATTCGATGCTGTTTCTGAACAGAACCCATAATGGCATGCAACTCGGTATTCAATTCTTTTTTAGCAATATACTGGGAAATTTCCTGTTCAATCTGATATAGCGCAAATTCCGATAATTCAAACAGCACTAGCCGGCTAGGGTTCAACTTAATAATCTGCCGGCACAACTCAGAACCTATCGACCCCCCGGCGCCTGTTACCATCACCACTTTATTGGAGATGCAGTCTGATAAA
>JBFHPN010000170.1:0-5460 GCA_041592735.1 Oleiphilaceae bacterium
ACGCTGCTGATGCTTATTCTTCCTGGCAAACTAAACGCACCTCGAGAAGAAATGGTGATTTTTGATGCCGGGCAAGGGTTGGCGATTGCGATGAATTTTCAGGTGCGGAGCTGGTTATATGATACCGGGCCCGCTTATGGCAGAGCCTCAATCGTGGATAACGCAATTTTACCCTATTTAAGAGTGAATCAACTGATTAGCGCTGTGTCGGGCTTAATCGTTAGTCATGGCGATGCGGATCATGCCGGTGGTACAGGCGCTTTGCTGGATCTTGTATCTATTCCGGTGTTATTAAGCGGGGAACCCGAGAGGCTCAGGCTGACTGCGCCTTTTTCGCTTTGTCAGGCGGGCTTGTTGGCGTCAACAGATATGGTGTCTCTGGAAATCTTATATCCCTTTGATGATGTGCTGCCAGAAACTAAGCGATCCGCAAATAATCATTCTTGTGTGGTGCGCTTCCGGTTAAGGGGTAAAACGTTTTTATTGATGGGTGATATTGAAGCCGAAGCAGAGTTGCAATTGGTGAAATACTATCGTCACAAACTGAAAGCCGATGTCTTGATTGCGGGTCATCATGGTGCCGCCAAAGCGACGACGTATGCGCTCCTTAAACATGTGAATCCTGAGTTGATCGTTTTTTCGACAGGCTATCTGAATTCATTCGGGCATCCATCCGACATAGTGCTAAGCAGATTGGCGGTTTGGAATCAGCGCTATAGTCATAACGCGCATACACGACCTGTGCGGATATTGAATACGGCAGATGTCGGTGCGATACGCATACAGGTGGATAGCCGCAGCGCCGAGATTATGGTAAACACGGCGAGAGGGCAGAAAACAGCATTCTGGTATGATCATGTCAGATTGTGATAGCTCGGTATTTGTGTGAGCGATATCAATTTATTGTGGGCAATTTCTTTCAAGCCCGGCTGAGATACACTAAGGTAGATTAACTATAATAAAATGCGTTTCTTGCTTATCGGGCCTGTTTGTCGGATTTGGGGGAGGCGATTTCAAATCAAATACCCGTAAAATAGAGAAAATGGTATGGAAAAAGGCTCTTATCTTGAGAATGTCAGGAATCAATACGAAAACTATCCCTATCCCGCTCGGGATCCAGAAGATGAAAAAGGGCTGGTGTTTTCCTCCAAAAGCAGCTCGCTCGATGCGATTAATTTCTTTTGTTTTGAAGGAAAGCGTGACTTCAGCAAACCATTCAGAGTGCTTGTCCCCGGTGGTGGCACAGGTGATTGCACAACCTACATGGCAGAGCAGTTAAGAGATACACCGGCAGAAATTGTTTACCTGGATATGAGTACAGCGTCTATGGCGATCGCCAAAGAGCGTGCCAAAGTCAGAGGTTTGACCAATATCACCTGGATTCATGATTCCATTCTTAATATACCCAAACTAGATCTGGGGAAATTTGACTACATTTCATGTACCGGTGTTTTGCATCATATGAGCGATCCTCAGGCAGGGCTGGACGCGTTAAAGTCAGTCTTGCATCCGGATGGTGCCATGTTTTTATTGCTTTATGCCCAGTATGGACGAACCGGTATTTATCAGATGCAGGATTTGCTGCGTAGGATTCATGTCAATGAGTCAGACCCCGAGAAAAAAATTGCCAACACCAAGAAGATTCTAAAAAGCCTTCCGGATGGCAATTGGTTTAACTTTAATGCGGCCTTTTGTGCTTATGAGTTGAAAACCGATATTGGTTTATATGATCTGTTGCTACATCCCCAGGATCGTGCCTACACGGTGCCTGAACTTTACGATTACGTCGAAAAAAGCGGGCTGATCATTCAAAAACATTTAAATCCCGATCATGGTTTGGGTGATATGGTGTTTCGACCTGAAACTTTTTTTCGAGACCCGGAAATTCTGGCCACTGTTAAAAAGCTGAGTTTCCCGGAGCAGGCAGCAATCTGTGAATTGATGTTTGG
Organism: Oleiphilaceae bacterium; assembly: GCA_041592735.1. Classification (GTDB taxonomy): domain Bacteria; phylum Pseudomonadota; class Gammaproteobacteria; order Pseudomonadales; family Oleiphilaceae; genus PZPK01. Next base: position 1,950 of record JBFHPN010000170.1, read on the forward strand.
TCAAATGGATAAGCAATGTTGTTATGTTGCGCATAAGCCCATACCAATGCCTGCGATCACTAATCTTGAGTTAATCCCTACCTTGGCTGTCAGTATCTCCAGGGATCGTGATATTCAATATTTAAGTAATTTGTTTTTAGGTGATGCGCCTTCCGTCAGAGTAAACCAGTTTATCAGCATTAATCGAACACCTCATATGGCAGATATATTCAGGGCGATTGATGGTAAGCGGACGGCCAGACAAATTATTGCGCTGGCACATAAAAAGTCTGCCAGCGGGGCGAGCCTGGAACAGGTTGAGGCAGAATATAAATCGATAGCGACGATTTTAAATAGTATTTATCTGCTTTATTTGCGTGATGTTTCCGTGCCGGCATATCCGACAGTTAAAGAAATGGAGATGCGTATGCATAAGCTTTACGGCAAAAAACAATGTATGAAAATACTCGAAGCCTATCATGCGAATAACTACCTTTAGAGGTGTTTTAGCAGAGACAAAGCCAGAGACGCAATAACTGGACACTTTGCTTGTTCTTATTTGTGTCTTTGTACATGCTTTCCTAAATGTCAGTTTGTGCTAAAGTAGCGCATTTCTGGCGCAATAGTTGCGGATCAGTATGCCTCCGGGTTATTTGATCTGCTACTATTAACATAATTATTGATCAGTAAAACAGTTCCCCATCTAAGGAGAGTATCAGTGTTAGATTTATTAAAGCCGGGCGGCATTGTCATGTTTCCCTTGCTGCTGTGTTCAGTATTGGCTTTGGCGATAATTATTGAACGCTTCTGGACGCTGCGTGTTAGTCGATTGGCGCCTAAATCGCTGGTACAGGATTTATGGACATCGATTCGAAAGAAAGAGTTGAATGCACGTAAAATTAAAGAGCTAAAAGAAATGGCGCCTTTGGGGCGTGTTTTAGCTGCCGGGCTGGTTAATGCCAAGCATGGCCGTGAAATTATGAAAGAAAGCATTCAGGAAGAAGCGAGTCATGTTGTTCATGAAATGGAGCGCTTTCTGACTGCACTCGGAACCATCGCGGTAATTACCCCTTTGTTAGGCTTGTTGGGTACCGTTATCGGGATGATCAAGGTATTTGCTCAATTACAGCTTGAAGGCGCGGGCAATGCGGCTGCTCTGGCCGGTGGTATTTCGGAAGCACTCATTACCACCGCAGCAGGGATGACCATTGCTATTCCTGCCCTGATTTTTCATCGCTACTTTTTGAGACGGGTAGATGAAATTGTTGTCGATATGGAGCAGGAATCCTTGAGATTGGTCGAAGTCCTTCATGGTGATCGTGAAGCCCAAGGTCAGGGAGAGAAAAGCGCTTGAAATTCAAACGTCAGATAGATCAAAACGTATCTGTTGATTTAACACCCATGATTGACGTGGTGTTTTTGCTGCTCATCTTTTTTATGGTTTCAACGACCTTCACCAAAGAAAGTCATCTTGAAATTGATTTGCCTCAATCCAGTGCCCAGCCTGCCAAACCAGCCGTTGAGCAGATTGAAGTTATTATCAATGCCTCGGGTGAGTACTCAGTGAATGACAGAAGCCTGGTCAATAATCAGGAAGATACCCTGAAGCGAGCGGTAGAAAAACTCTCCGAAGGGAAAAACAACATTCCCTTCATCATTACTGCGGACGCAAAAACCCAGCATGAATATGTTGTCAGAGTCATGGATGTGGCGGGTCAATTGGGTTTTGTGCAGTTGAGTATCACCACGCAACGAAGCGATAAAAAATAAACTTGAGATGGCCTGAGGGCCATCATCGAGCCGACTTATTCAGCAGGCACACAAGTCATGAGTGACGTAGACAACTCTAACTGGGGCATCTATAAGCGATTACTTGTTTACCTGAAACCGCTTAAGTTCTTTTTTATTGTGAGTATCGTTGGTAACGCAATATACGCAGGCGCCAGTGCTTATATGGCCAAGGCTCTGGAGTTTGTGATTACCACGGTTGAAAACCCCACAGATGAAAACCGTATTCTATTACCCGCACTTATTGTTGGCCTTTTTGTCCTGAGGGGAGTAGGCGGGTTTCTTGGTAGCTATTATATTGCCTATGTCGGGCGAAATATTGTACATAAAATCCGCAATGAAGTGTTTGGTCGATATTTAGGCTTGCCCAGTCGATACTTCGACTCAAGTTCTTCCGGGCATCTCATATCGCGTATTACCTATAATGTTGAGCAAGTTTCTGCCGCCTCTACTGATGCAATAACCATCATCGTGCGCGAAGGGCTTACTGTTGTCGGTTTGTTCATTGTGATGATTACCTCTAACTGGAAGCTCACGCTGATTTTCCTTTGTCTTGGGCCGTTGATTGGTTTATTGGTCTCACAAGTCAGCAAGCGCTTCCGGAAACTTAGTAAGCGCATAATGAATTCGGTTGGCGATGTGACGCACGTTACCTCTGAAGTGGTGAATGGTTATCGTGTGGTTCGTATTTTTGGCGGTGAGGCCTATGAAACTAAGCGTTTCCATACAGCAAGCGAATATAACCTGAAACAAAGTTTGAAGATGGAAATGACCAAAGCCATCAATACGCCGGTCATTCAGATACTGGTGGCTCTGGCCATCGCTATTTTAATCTGGCTGGCTTTAGCGCCTGATATTCGAGGCGACATGACGGCGGCGAGTTTCGTGGTCATCATTGCGGCGGCTTCAACAATGGCCAAGCCCATCAAGCAGCTCACCCAAGTGAACGAAAAAATTCAGCGAGGAGTCACAGCTGCACACGACTTATTTGCGGTTATGGATATTCCGGTTGAGAAAGATGAGGGTACGCTAACTCTTGAAAGGGCAAAAGGCGAACTGGTCTTTAAAGATGTCTGTTTCAACTACGACAGCAGCCCTCAGCCGATTCTGAAAAATATTAATTTGACCATTAAGGCGGGTGAAACGGTGGCGTTGGTGGGGCGCTCAGGTAGTGGTAAATCTACGCTGGCAAACCTCATCCCCCGTTTTTACGACATCAACTCAGGTGAAATACTGCTGGATGGCATTCCTTTGAATCAGCTTACCTTGGGGTCTTTGCGCGATCAGATTGCGCTGGTAACCCAGCAAGTCACGCTCTTCAATGATACCTTGGCGAGAAATATAGCCTATGGCAGTCTCGAAGGTGCGGATGAGACAAAATTAAAAAACGCCGCCAGGCAGGCCAATGCGATTGGTTTTATTGAAGATAAGGAACACGGTTTCGATACATGGGTGGGGGATAACGGCATTTCCTTATCCGGAGGACAACGGCAACGTATCGCTATCGCCCGCGCGTTGTTGAAAGATGCGCCCATCCTGATACTAGACGAAGCGACCTCAGCCCTGGACACAGAGTCCGAAAAAATGATTCAGGAAGAGCTGGAAACCTTGATGAAAGGTCGCACTACGCTAGTGATCGCGCATCGTTTATCGACAGTCGAAAATGCCGATAAGATAGTGGTTATGGACCAGGGTGTCATCTCTGAGCAGGGTACTCATAAAGAATTGCTGGAAGCGGATGGTG
>JBFHPN010000171.1:0-5424 GCA_041592735.1 Oleiphilaceae bacterium
AAGAATATGTCTAAACGGGCAGCTGAACTGTTACGTGACGACCTCGAAGCCAAAGGCCCGGTTAAGGTGAGTGAAGTGGAATCCTGCCAGAAAGAAATACTTACCATTGCAAGACGTTTGGCTGAAAGCGGTGAAATCAGCCTGGGCGGTTCTGGCGAAGCGATGATTTAATATGAGTCGTAAATTTGAGAATATTGAACCTGGAAAACTGACCGCCTACGAACGCTGGGAATTACCCAATATTGGCAGTGATAATAAAACCAACAGGTCTGTTCCGCCTAAAGCTGAAAAGATTAAACCCCCGACCGCTCAGGAAATAGAAAAAATTCGCAAGGAAGCTTTTGAAGAAGGAAAGCAACAAGGTTACCAGGCAGGTTTTGCCCAGGGCAAACAAGATGGGTTGCCCATTGGAAAAGAGGAAGGTTTTCAGCAGGGGGTAGAGCAAGGTCTGGTGGAAGGCCAGGCTAAAATAGAAGCGCGGCTAGCGCAATTGGATCATTTGCTTTCTGAGTTAGTGGCACCCATTGCCAAGCAGCAATCGCTGATAGAAGAATCAATTTTAAATATTGCCATGGCTGTTGCCCGTGCTGTTATTTTCAAAGAGTTGAGTATTGACTCAAGCGGTGTAAAAAAAGCGGTAGAATCACTCATGAATACGTTGCCGAAAGTGGATCAGGGTTTCGTGATGACGCTTAACCCGGAAGATCAATCATCGGTTGAGCCCGTGCTCGCAAAGTATGGTTCAGCGATGCAGCTCAAGTTTGATGCGTCGTTGAGTCGAGGTGGATGCACGGTTCAGTCATCGAGCCAATTTATTGACTATACGATCGAGAAGCGTTTTCAAAAAGTCGTTCAAGGTATGCTTAGCGCTGCCATGGCAAACACACAAGAACACCCCGCTCAAGACTTACCCTCCAGTATTAATTCTTTAACCGATTTTCCGACAGAGGTGCTGGCAGAAGTGCCTGAGACACCTGAAGAACCTAAGACACCTACTCAAACCAAGCCTGAACTTCCTGCGTCTGAGTTAGAACATAAGGGCCCAGACAATACCTCTCAACCGGATGACGATGATGAACGCTGAGTTGAGCATTGCCTCTCATGTGGCCGATACCCTCAGTCGCTTGAAACACGCCATTCCCGGACAGGTAAAGCCCGAAATAAGTGGCCGTTTGACCAGAATGGTTGGCCTCACGCTTGAGGCGGTGGGATGTCATTCGATGGTCGGTGATCGTTGTATGATTCATGCCGCTAACGGTTCAATGATCGAAGCAGAAGTGGTCGGTTTCGATGGGGAGAAAACCTTTTTAATGCCACTCACTGCTGCCGATGGTTTAAAGCCGGGTGCACTCGTGACACCGGCTAATAATATCAGCGAAGTTGCTGTCGGTTGGGGCTTGCTTGGCCGAGTGCTGGATGGTGCAGGCAATGTGCTAGATGATAAAGGGCCGCTCAATGCAGAGGCCTATATCCCTTTTACCGGACAGATCATTAACCCCTTATCTCGTGCGCCGATTCGCGAGTCACTTGATGTGGGTATCAAGGCCATCAATGCTTTGCTGACGGTAGGAATAGGGCAGCGTATTGGTCTGTTTGCCGGCAGTGGTGTCGGTAAAAGTATGTTGTTGGGAATGATGACCCGATTTACCACCGCAGACATCGTTGTGGTTGGTCTGATTGGTGAGCGTGGCCGCGAAGTTAAAGAATTTATCGAAGATATACTCGGCGAGGAAGGGCTGAAGCGCGCTGTTGTAGTCGCGTCGCCTGCCGATGATTCACCTCTGATGCGTCTGCGTGCGTCTATGCTGACGACACGAATTGCCGAGTACTTCAGAGATCAGGGTAAAAACGTCTTACTGCTTATGGATTCACTGACTCGCTACGCACAAGCTCAACGTGAAATTGCCTTGTCTGTCGGAGAACCACCGGCAACCAAGGGTTACCCGCCTTCGGTTTTTGCGAAGCTGCCGCAATTGGTTGAACGTGCAGGAAACGGTAAAAAAGGCGGGGGTTCCGTTACCGCTTTCTATACTGTGCTGACTGAAGGTGATGATCAGCAAGATCCGATTGCCGATGCCGCCAGAGCTATTTTGGACGGGCATATAGTCTTGTCCAGAGAGCTGGCCGAAGAAGGGCATTATCCTGCGATAGATATTGAAGCTTCGATCAGTCGTGTTATGCCTCATGTCACAACGGCTGATCACTTGCAGAATGCGATGCGCTTTAAGCAAATTTATGCGCGTTACCAGCAAGCACGCGATTTAATCAGCGTTGGCGCTTACGTAGCCGGATCCGATCCGCAAACTGATTTTGCTATTGAGCGGATTGATAAGATGAAGCAATTTCTGCGTCAGGGTTTAAAAGAACCGTCGGGTATTGCTATGTCGATTACCCAGATGATCAGTACCATTGCCAACGGCAAATAAGCTCGGCAACTATAATTGAAAAGACCTGGTGACGGTGAGTCCTTGTGAAAAAAAAGTCGGAACGTTTAAAGTTAGTCCTCGATCTGGCTCAACGGAAGGAGCAAGCAGCACTGGATATTTTGACCAAAAAAAAGCGTTATCGGGATGAGCAGCTGGGGCAGTTAAATAACCTAAAGCATTATCATGCGCAATATCTGGCAGATATGAAAAAGCAAACCGGCCAGGTTCACGATGCGCTGAGTCTTCAGACCAACCTGCGCTTCCTCAATCAGATAGACCAAGCGATTGTCCAGCAGGAAGGCGTCGTCGGTATTGCGGAACGGGAATACCGTCTGGCGCTGAATAACTGGACGCAGTTGCATCAGAAACGCAAGGGTATGGGTGATCTGGTCACCCAGTATCAAGGCGAAGAACAGCAGGCTCGGGATAAAAAAGAACAGCAGCAGATTGAATCAGATTTACTGGCCAGGCGCTTCCGGATTTAATGCAGCGCCTGCTCGCTAGCACGCTTAATCAGGCAGATAATGCCTTCTCTAAAGATACGTCAAATCAATGGCTTAAAGAATAACAGGGCGAACCCGGCCTCAGAGCTAAGATAAAGTTGGCCTGAAAATAGCAAGTATCCTTAAAAATGATCTTTGATCGGCCATTTTGCCGCTTTTTTTGATCTGTTCAGTTGTTTAATAGAATAGGGATTCATGTATGCCTGCTTTATTGTTGTCTTCTTTACCGTCTGCCACACCCCAAGGTAATGCTAGCGTTTCGCCTGCGAAGCCGCCAGCCAAACCAGGTGCTGCCAGTGATGCCTTAACGCCGGGTGCGTTTGGGGAAAAGTTAAACGCTTCACTTGCAGCGGCAAAGAAAACCAATGTTGAGCCCACAGCAAAAAGCGATGCCGCGAATGCCGGGCGTCCGGTTTCGGGTGCGGTATTTGAGGACATGAATGCAGCATTACAGGGGCTGACGAATCACTTGGAAGGTATCGATCTTGAGCCGTTAAACGGATTAAGGTCTTTCCTGGAGGGGCAGGATTTATCCCCATCGGGCCTTCAAACGATGCAAGCTGGCGGAGAATTGCCGGCTTTCTTTGCAGAATTAACTAGCTTTTTGTCTGGAACAGCGGATTTATCTGCACTGAGTGATGATCAGATTGCCTCTTTGGATTCTGCGATTGGTATACTAAATACTATTTTAATGAAACTGGATCCCGCCTCCCTGGCTGAGATGTCAGCGGATCAGCAAGCGCTGTTTGGTTACTCCCTCAGCGTTCCGGAAGGCGTTAATCCAAACACGCTTGACCGAAATAAACCAGAAACTGCCTTAGCCTGGCAGAAATATGATCCCCAGCAATTATCGGGTGGAATGACAGGGCAATCGGGGGAGCGTTTTGTTACCCATGGATTGTTGGCAGAAACGGATCAAAGCTTTCAGCTTCATATGCAGTCGATGAATTCAGAGCAAGCAGGCGAATTGTTTGAATTTGCAGATAACCCGGCGCTAGATAGTCTGCTGGAATCTGTTAAGGAGCCTAAAGAGTCTGCCTCTGTAAATAAATTTTCCGACCTTCAGCTGAGAACACTTTCAGATTCGTTGAAACCCTATTCGACAACCTTATCAACGCCCGTTAACGCACAAGAATGGGCAGATGAAATGAGTCAAAAAATTGTCTGGTTTACCGGGCGAAATATTCAGGCTGCCGAAATGCACTTGAATCCGGCTGATCTTGGCCCGATAGACGTGAAAATTAATGTACAGAATGATGTCGCCTCAATCTCTTTTAACGTACAAAATGCATCGGTTAGAGAGTTGTTGGAATCGAATGTCGCGCGTTTAAGAGAAATGATGGCCTCTAATGGCGTAGATCTTGGGGAAGTGAATGTCGAATCAGGCTCTCGGGACAACCAGCAAGAAGCGCATAGCTCACCCTCACAGGCTTTTGGTAACGGGATGGTGAACGCATCGGGTGAAGAGGCGGAGCTGGAAAATTCTGTCAGGCAGGTTGTTACCAAAAATCTGAATCTGGTGGATTATTTCGTTTGATATTTTCACTCTGCTAAACGGAACAGTTTCGTCTACACTTGTAATCAATGCTCTTAAGTTGCTGTTCACAACCCTTCAGAGCTGGTATATAACTTGCTTTAAACTCTGAAAGAGTGAAGCGTTTTTCAAGTATTTACGGGAAATTGACGTGGCAGAAGAAAATAAACCAGAAGCAGACGCTCAAGAGGGCGGTAAATCCAGCAAGAAACTTATCATCATTATTGCCATTGCCGTCGTGTTAGCGGTAGCGTTATCCGTGGGTGTGACCGTGTATCTGTTGTCTGGTGATGACGAGCCATCAGGCGAAGACGTTGTTGCTGAAGATGTGACGCCCGCAAAACCACAAGCACATTATTTCGATATCAAGCAGCCTTTTTTGGTGACCTTTAATGTTGATGGCCGGCAGCGTTATATGCAGGTTTCAATGTCGGTCGTCAGTCGTGACCCGAGTTCATTCGGAACCATGGAATTCCATATGCCTTTGTTGATGTCGCGTCTGAATAACCTGTATGGATCGGGTGATTTTAATGTTTTAAAAACAGAGGCTGGTAAATTGGAGTTACAAGCCAACACCTTAAAAGTGATTAATGAGCTGCTTGAAAAAGAAGGAGTAGCTCCTGTAGAAAATGTCTATTTCACCAATTTTGTTTTGCAGTAGAATTGTTATTTATCTGTGTATTGAAAATGATATTTAAGGCCTTGTTCAAGGTATAGACGCGTAACGAATGCTTTATGAGAAGCGCTTCGGCTCATACATAAGGTGTTTATAAAGCCATTTAAAATCGGATGCGAATGTGCAAGATTTATTATCACAAGATGAAATAGATGCCTTATTGCACGGTGTTGATGACGGTGATATCGACACCGAGGACGATACCGATGAGGAAGGTGTCCGGAATTATGACCTAGCCAGCCAGGATAGAATTGTCCGGGGTCGAATGCCGACGCTGGAAATGAT
>JBFHPN010000172.1:0-5383 GCA_041592735.1 Oleiphilaceae bacterium
CAATTTAAGCGCTATCCATGTTTAGCTAACTCTATCTGATGCAAAATTAGGTATCTAGTTTTCGTGTCTAATTGTTGCATTTGTTAACAGATACAAATACTTACGTTTAGAAATATCTCGTAGCAAATGTTGAGTGAAACTGACTCATGATGGCCATTCAGCTATTAACGCGTTGGATGTAAAGCACTAATCTGGGGGGGAGGAAGTGTGCCTTGGTGAAAGCCAAAGCTTAAAATACAAGAAAGATTCGAAGAAAGAATGACTAAATGATCAATCATTCTATCGTTTTTTCACATCTAAAGCAGGCACCAGCAACTTAGAAAGGGTCTAGCCGGATACCTGCATCAGTTTTTCAGATCAGGCAGAAACGAATTCAGGTCCGAATCCGATACTCCAGATAATCACAGTGCCGATACGTGTAGCGACCATGTAGACCAGCGCAATGGTGAGGATCGAGCAGCTGAAAAAGAAGGCGCGATCTTTGGCAATCCCCAGCACGTGTGGCAAACCGTCGTACATCAGGTAGGCCGCATAGGCGCCAGCACCCAGATAAACCATCAGGTTAACCCAGGGCGATGGGTAGAGCGAGGCGAAGCCGGCAAGAAATAAAGGCGTGCACGAATACGCTGTTAATGCGATGCCATTGGCTGCATAGTCATCATGCTGGCTGCCATAGGTTTTGGACATCCAGTCGATCATGATTCCGATAACATAAACGCCCGCAACCATCGCCACAAAGGTGAGGCTGCTTAACACTAGTGCACTGGATGATGAGAGTTTGATAAGTTGACCTTCGCCAATTTGCCAACCGAATTGCGTGGTTGATATATAGGCACAAATGGGTCCGATTAATGCGAGAAGACAGATATAAACAGACAGTTTGCCTGGACCGGCATGTTCTTTCTTAATAGCTTCCCATTCAGCATCTGGATGAGTGAACATTCCTGACAAATGGCTTAGTAACATAGTGCATACCTCTTTCTTGATAGTTTGTTTTTATTAGTTTGGTAGAAATTATAAGGACACCTTTCTTACTGCGACTTCGAGTTTTCCATGTTTATACGAATAACACAAGTGATCGGATTATTTTCTTTGGTCAGCCCAACGAATCCTTTGCTATGTGTAGGTAGCATTGTAATGAATGCACGATGGCCTTGTCTGTTTGTTTTTTGCAAACCGATATGTTTAGAATGCAGGCCATTTTATTTAATGGTGGAAGGATCAACGCTTGAGTATTCGATTAGTCTCCTCCTTATTTGCACTGTTTTTCAGTGTGGCACTGCTGGTGTTGGGCAATGGTTTCTTGATGACCCTGCTTGGGGTGCGGCTGAGCCTGGCAGAGGTTGACCCGCGCCTGATCGGTGGCATCATGGTGGGCTACTCGGTTGGTTTTGTGCTGGGAACACTCTATGCCAGCAATATTGTGCAACGCGTGGGGCATATTCGTTCCTTTGCCGTATTCTGTGCGATTCTGGGTGTTGCGGCGCTGTCTTATCCGATGAGTGACAGCATTGTATTCTGGTTGCTGTTAAGAGCCATTGGTGGCTTTGCCATGGCGGGTTTATTGATCGTCACGGAAAGCTGGTTTAGTGCGATTGCCACAAATGCCAATCGTTCCAGTATCTTCAGTATGTACCAGATTTGTTTCTACCTGGCGACATCGCTTGGCCAGCTCTTAATGCTCTTGGGTAATCCTGAAAACTTCTTTCTGCTGAATCTGGCGGCCGCCATTTTGATTGCTGCATTAATTCCTTTGGGGCTCACACGGATGCAGACGCCGCCACTGGAAGAGGTAGGACGTTTATCAATAAAACAGGTGTTTTCTGTTTCTCCTTTGGGATTAATTGCTACCTTCATGTCGGGGGTTTTGATCAGTGCGTTTTACGGTGTGGGCCCCTTGTTTGCGAATCTGGTTGGCCTCACCGTTGATCAGATTGCCTGGTTTATGGCGCTGGCCGTATTTGCAGCCATGTTATTTGCCTGGCCGATTGGCTGGTTATGTGATCGCATTGATCGCGCCAAAATGATGCTCTATCTGACCGCTATAGCCAGCGTATTGAGCTTAATACTTTGCTTTGATTTGTCCGCAGCGGGTGTCTGGCTGGTCATGTTGCTCAATGGTTTGTTCATGGCGCTGGTTGCAGCGATTTACCCGGTGGGGGTGGCATTGATGAATGATCGCGTTCCACATGAACAGTTAATTTCGGCATCTGCTACCTTATTGCTGAGTTTTGGGGTGGGCAGTTGTATCGGGCCTGCTATCAGCTCAGCCTTGATTGAATTGGTCGGCGCCGGTGGCATGTATATGGGCAATACACTGTTGTTAGTGATCTTATGCTTTTATACCAAGCACCGATTGGGAATGGGGATGACGGTTGCTGTAGCCGATCAGGAACCTTATGTGGGAACGATTCCAGAGGCTTTGCCGGTCATTAATGAACTGAATCCCTTGTATGAGAATTTTGAAGAGTTGCCACTTGAAGAAATTCAGGATCCAGCATTTGTGGATCCCTCTGAGGCGAGTGATCCAGAGATCAAGCCCGAGCGGGCTGATCCCTGATCAACTTATTCTTCAAGCATACTGCGCAGCATCCAGGCTGTTTTTTCATGCACATCCAGGCGTTGCGTCAAGACATCTGCGGTTGGCTGATCGTTGGCTTCTTCCACGACAGGAAACACTGAACGGGCAGTGCGTGCAGTCGCTTCCTGCGCGGCCACTAAATGCTGAATCATTTCTTCGGCACTGGGCACGCCTTCAATTTCTTTGATTGATGCCAGTTTGGTAAATTGCTTGTAGGTGCCCGGAGCAGGAAAACCCAAAGCACGTATGCGCTCTGCGATCACATCCAGCGCCGTCCACTGTTCGGTGTACTGATCCATAAACATATTGTGCAAGGTATTGAACATCGGCCCTTTCACATTCCAGTGAAAATTATGGGTCATCAAGTACAGGGTGTAACTGTCTGCCAGCAGCGCAGAAAGGCCATCGGCTATTTTCTTTCGATCATCTGCACTGATCCCGATATCAATTTTAGGTGCCTTGGATTTGGTTTTTGCCACGTGAATTCTCCTTATTGTTCATCGTTGTCGTCATCATTTAAGTAAAAGCATAGCGCAACTTCTATGAACAGTGCGGTGCTTGCCATGCTCAAACTCATGTACAATTAACAATTTTATGTATGAGATTTTATATGTGCCACAAAAATTCAGTGCGTGAGCTCAGGGACAGAGAAATGCTGAATGTGACTCGGCCGTTTCTGGCGCGAGGCAGCAAGGTAAGACGCTGTCCGGCGTGTATGTTAGCTCGGCATTTATGCATTTGTGCGGCGCGCCCGCAGGTGGAGACACGCTGCGCCTTTTGTCTGATTTATTATCAGGGGGAAGTGTTCAAACCGAGTAATACCGGGCGTTTGATTGCGGATGTGGTGGCAGATAATTACGCTTTTCAATGGCAGCGCACGCAGCGGGAGGCAGGTTTACAGGCCTTGTTGAACGATCCGGCCTATGCGCCGATCTTGGTGTTTCCGCATGAATACGCACAGGCTTCGCAATGCATTTCACATCCCCAGGAACTCGAAGCGGTCAGGCTGGGTAAAAAGCCTTTGTTCATTCTGCTGGACGGAACTTGGCGCGAGGCCAAAAAAATGTTTCGTAGTGATTATTTGCAGGCCTTGCCGGTACTCGGAATACAACCTGATATAGCCTCCAGGTATCATTTACGGGAGGCTGCGCATTTACACCAGCTTTGTACCGCAGAAGTCGGGGTGGCCCTGTTGGCGTTGCAAGATGATCATCAGGCAGCATCAGCCCTGCAAAACTATTTTCAGTTATTTCGTGAGCACTACCTGGCGGGGAAAGCCAATGTTGTGCTCAAGAGCCCTTTAGCGAAATAGGGTTTTTAAGCCTAAATTAATGTCGCAAGTGCCTGTTTACTGAAGTCCTGTAATTCATCCAGGCGGTCTTGTTTAACTTTGATCACCCACTCGGGATCTTGCAATAGCGCACGGCCGACAGCCACCAAGTCAAATTCACCCTTGGCAACCCGATCTGAAAGTTGTTGTATTGAGCCTGATGCGACACCGGCTTTATCCGACATGCCCAGGCTCGCACCTGCTTCATCAATAAAACTGCTATCCAGGCCGACGCTGCCGACAGTGATGACGGGTTTGCCTGTTAGTTCTTTGGTCCAGCCTGCGAGATTCATGTCTGAACCTTCGAACTCGGTTTCCCAAAAGCGGCGTGTGCTGCAGTGGAAGATATCCACACCGGCTTCAACCAGCGGAGTGAGGAAGGCTTTTAACTCTTCCGGTGTGTTCGCCAGGCGAGCGTTGTAATCCTGTTGCTTCCATTGCGAGAAACGCAAGATGATCGGAAAGTCACTACCGACTCGTGCACGTATGGCTTTGATGATATCAACCGCGAAGCGGGTGCGTGCAGCCAGGTTGCCACCGTATTCATCGCTGCGCTGATTGGTGCCTTCCCAGAAAAACTGATCAACCAGATAGCCATGCGCACCATGCACTTCGACGGCATCGAAACCAAGGGCTTTAGCATCTTCAGCTGCTTGCGCAAAGGCCTCAACCACCTCGTTAATATCCTCTTTGTTCATGGCAACACCATTGGCTTTGCCCGGTTTAAAAAGGCCAGAGGGGCTGTAGCCCGGCACACTTTTGTCTGGCTCCGTGCCTTCTTTTCGCACTGCGCCAACATGCCAGAGTTGCGGGGCAATTTTGCCACCCTTGGCATGCACCGCGTCGACCACTTTTTTCCAGCCAGCCAGTGCGGCTTCGCCGTAAAAAAAGGGCACGTTAGGATAACCATTTGCCGCCTTATGGCCCACAGGCGTGCCTTCGGTAATGATCAAACCCACCTCGTTCTGGGCGCGTCGGGCATAATAGGCCACGACTTTGTCGTTTGGTACATTGCCCGGTGAAAAGGTACGCGTCATCGGGGCCATGACGATCCGGTTTTTTAAAGATAAGGGGCCAATTTGCACGGGGTCAAATAAAGGGCTCTGCATACGACTCTCCAAGAGGGTTAAAATATTGTTCGTTTAAAGTGGTCTTACTCAGACGGGCTCAGCTAGTCCTTCTCGGTTCGTTGAGCCTGTCGAAACGTGTGCTTGTAGAAGGTATTCAATGTCTCTCACTTAAGCGCCTCATAGCGCCTCAAGACTGACCGGCACGCCATTAAGTACAGCATTGCCGCTAAGTTCATCAAGCGCCAGCTCATCGGTTAAATCATTTACGCTCACGCCAGCATTAGTCTGGGCGGTTTTCCAGCTGGTATCGCTTTTGTTATGGCCGAAACCATGCGGGATACTCACCACACCGGGCATCATCTTATCGGTGATTTCGGCTGGTAATACCAACTCACCAACGCG
>JBFHPN010000173.1:0-5381 GCA_041592735.1 Oleiphilaceae bacterium
ATCTTTTTTACCTAGAATGTGCGATTAAAGGTAACACCCAAGCCATAAATCCGGGTGGTAAATTTAACATCCAGACCCGCATAAGGGTTGTAGATTACGTTGGTTAAATTAGTACAGTTGAGGTTACAACTGGTATTTGACGGAATATAGTCGGTAGATTGCATGTAGAACATACTGAAACCAACATCGGTACGTTTGTCCCATTTGTAACCAAAACCGGTACCCCACATTTTCATATCACCCAGAGGAATCGGACCAAACACATCTTTACCTACTGGCGACGTTCTTAACTCTAAACCAAAACGAACATCCAAACGTGAGTTAACATGATGGATCAAACCAATACCATAATGCCAGGTATCTTTTAAGCCAACAGGTAAGGTCAAGGTAGTATCGGTAACCAATCCGGAAAGTAAGCGTGCCGTGGAAAGTAACTCAAGCCTGCGATCAAAGAAGAATTTAAACTCCTCCCACTGACTCCAGTCGGTCCAGGTGGAATCAACGCTGAGCGTGAATTCCGGTGTCAACCGAACCCTAAAGCCAGTCTTGAACATTTGCGGCATCGTCAGGTCCATCGAAATGTGCCCGGCCTCTCTTGGCACACCCCTTGGCAAACCAAGTATTGCCGCGGTTATCGCGCCTATAATGGACGCGTTAAAACCATTCCAGAACGCTGTCCACTCATCGGTGTAATCCATTAAAAAGGTGCCTTTCAGCTTCATCTCAGCTTCACTGGTATAAGACGCACCCCATGAAAACCAGTCGGTAGGCTCCCATAAAACACCCAGGTTATAGGTAGGCGAAAGCGTTTCCTGCATATCGATATCGATACGACCAACATCATCCCAAGGACCAATATTTCCCTGACACATGGATAAAAAAGGTTGCAAAGGATCTCGACGCTGACCAATAGGCTTATCAAATTCACAGGCAAAAGCGTCCTGCAGAATCTCCACAACCGCTATCAACAAGTTAGGTGCACGGTTGTGCTGCGCTATCGCGAAGCCCTGATGGCTGAATTGTATACCTGCACCCACCGACCACTCGTCATTAATTTCATAGCCCACTGCAGGCGAGAAATAAGTATAGCGCTGAACTGCAGCCTCTTTGGCAAGAAAGTAACCGGGGTTCTCGGCATCTTTGAAAAAGTTACCGGCAAAGGACATATAGTTTTTATGCGCAAAGGTAAATTTGGAGCCCGGCGGATTAACCGAGAAACCTATCTGTGGAGGTAATAAGGTCGGACCATTCCACACCCATTGTTGAAAACCAAAACCAGGAATATAAACAGCCAGTTTATTCGTATGGCCAGTTCCAAAACCATCACCGCCAACAACAGGATCACGCGGCACTGTTGGATCGTAGGTGTTATATCCTGTGCCTTCCAAGCCGAACAGCTGATAATCATCAGGCGCAAAAAAATCATTATCCAGATCAGCACCGATAATAAAGTTGTCCACCTCAAAATGACGCTCCTTTAAACGCGTCAAGCTGGCTGGATTATGGTAGACCGCAGACACACCGGGATTAACATCTGCAACCATGGCGTTACCCATGGCCATGGCACGAACATCGACCGAGATGCCGTTAGCAAGCTGTGCAAACAGATGAGGAGGAAAAACAAGTGACCCGATTAACACCAAGGCTGTTAATTTTTTGATCTTCCCGGGAAGCAAATTCACAACACATATCCTTTCATAATGAATCAATGACTACCAAGTAAAGGCACCGATATTGATTGGATACGATATACCCATATTCAAATCTGAAGCATCTTCCGTCAAACCGAATCCAAAGCTGACGTTCATAATCGTTTTGGGGTCAACCCGCACGCCTAGAGAGAAGTTCATTGAACCACTGACAGAATCAGGGGAAGCTGCACTACTGCCATCTGAGAAGAACAATGTTGTTTCGGTACTGTAACCGATCTGAGTAGAAATACTCAGAGAAGTATCGTAAGACAATGAATATGAAAAACCGCTAGAGAAAGAAAAACTTTGACCTTGCTGCACTGTTTTTAACTGTCGGCCGCCTCGAACCTGGTTTAGGCCGTTCTGCTCAAAACTATAGCTCGAATTCAAGGAACCAAAGAGTACGACAGGGTCCAGGACTTTGGAGATACTCATCCCCGCTGAGACTGAATAGGTACCGCTACCTGTAGAAAGTTGACGATTATTGTCAATCTCATAAGGGCTGACACCCGTTTTAGTACTTAAGCTGGAGTTAACTGTAACCGATGCTCGACCAGGAATATACGGAAAAGGCTGCCAACGTAAACCAAAACTGACATCACCCCAATCAGTGATCGACAAGGAACGTTGGGTGTCATAACGCGTAGACAATGGCAATCTTGCATTCAGCGTCAGGTTATTGAGAATACCGTAATCAAAACTGAAGGAGTTGGTAAATGTATGTGTAGCAGAAGGGTTAATATCGAGGTTTCTGACAACCCCTCCCTGAATATCTATATCGATGCGTGAATCAGAAATATAGGCATAATCCAGAGAATAATTTAAGGACTTATCTCCAGACTTCAATAACGAATAGTTCTTTTCAGCCGCCTGGAAAACCTCCTCCAACTGACGAGTAGTATCGGCATCATCATCTTTTTTTGCCAAGGCATCACGCGCTTTATCCACATTTGTTTCTGCATGAACACCAGAAAAAAAGAGTATTGCCGTCGCCAATAGTAATCCTCTGACAATCCAAGAATTCATTATTATTTCCTTCTGATCAAAAATCATTTCACCAAGTTCGCTTTTGTCTGCCAACTGAATTTTTCAGCGCCCGACTGCCTTCCTGCTTCCCGGTTGAGAGTGCAGGATCTGTCATTATCTTAATTCAAATATCTTCGGCGTTTAGTCAACCATATACATAACAAGTCAGCATCTGGCATCATTAAGACCCCAGGCAATTTGAGCAACTTGTTTATTTTCTTCGGTAATGCAAGAACTTGGTTGTATTGCCTGCACCAGAAAGTGTGTCCTCTGGTATTTTGTTCTTTTGCCTTTCCATTTCGTTCTGTAAACGATATTGCAACATATCCTTATAATCGGGAATTTCCTGAAATGCCTGCAAGGATAGGGTTTGCTCATCAACAAAACGCAAATCTTCTTCACGCAGTTCCAAGCCATCTATTGGCTTGGTATTACCCGGGAAAACAACAAAAAGCACGTTCTGATCCCATGCCTCTTTGAATCGCTCGATGGTAAAGGTGATGTTGCCCTGAGAAGGATCAGCGATATAAACTCTGTTGTCCTTAATTGTTTTTACCACCACGAAATGCTTAAAGCCTGCATAAACAATAGGAACAATTGCAGGATGATCCAGCTCGATAAGGTCTTTTAACTCTGCCTTGAATCCCCCTGCAGGAAAACCTAGCGCAGTAACCAATCTTTTCATGTCTAACATGGAGAAACCGCGACGATCGACGATCCGGTCACTTTCTCCATAATGCAGCAAGCCTTCCATTACCTGACGTTCCTGGAAGTTACGCCCTAAATAGTGCTGCAAAATAGTCGTTAACGCTGCCGACCCGCAACTGTAATCGTATGCCTGTCGAACAATATTTCGATATTTAATTTCAGAGAATGGCTGAACGATGGCTCGCTCATGAACAAAATTCTTACCATCGTTAAAGGCAACGTTGTAATGCACAATCCCTTGAGGCTGTGGTTCAATTTCCTTGAACTGATGCACCAGGTTAATCAACAATAGAGAGGCTGCAGTAACAAGAACCATAAATATCCGTTTGCCTTATTCCTATTTACTCAGTAAAAAAACAGTCAGCGGTGCACATTTGTATCAAAATCCCGACAGTTTTTAATCATAATTTTGTTACGTAAAGATACATTAAATCCACATCAGGTAAAGATAACCAGTGCTCAAATTATTGCCCAGACAAGGCTGCTTATCAATTCCAGAGTGCCATAAAGAGACACAATTGGCGTATTCAATACTCAACAGAGAACAAGCCTAAAAAAAAGAGGCAAACGCCTCTTTTTACATTACCTTTCCAGTCACTTTTTAATTAAGCCGCTTTCGACGCTCAATTTCAGCATTATCAATAGCGACTTTTTGATAGAACTGATAATCACCTGCCCCATAGGTATCACCCAACATATTTTCAATGGAAGACCTTTCAAGCGCGGTAACATCTTCATCTCCTGAACTGACAGCGACAAGATTCACAACAACATAATCTCCTCCCATCACCTCAAAGCCATCCATACCTTTCTCTTCAATCAGCTTTCTGGGTAAGGTAAATACTTTGGTCAGAATCTCTCGCTCCAACATAACATTGTCTCGACGAACATCCTTATATTCCTTCCACTCCAGCCCCATATTTTCTGCCACATCTTCAGGGGACTCACCACCATTGACCCTTTCAATAAACGATTTACCAACCTGAGCAGCATAGTCAGCCGTTTTACTGGCTTTCAACTCATCGCGTATCGCCTCTTTAACCATGGAGAGCGGCTGAATTTTCTCTTGCTGATAAGCATCAACCCGGAAGACCAAAGCCTTACCTTCATCTACCTCAATCAGTTCGCTGTTGTGCTTATCCACTACCAATTCATTTGAAAATAACACCTTCTGAACTTTTCGATTCGAAAAAATCGGATTGTTTGTCATCGCCGACACACCGGCCAGGTTTTTAATAGTCAAACCCAATGCACTGGAGGCCTCTGATAAGTCTGGCGAGGAATAACTGATATCTGCCAGCTGTTCAGTCATTTTTGCATACAACTGATCTATTTTCTGCTTAACAACGCGGGACTCAATAATACCTCTCATCTCATCAAAAGAAGGGATATTGTTAGTTTCAATGCGGTTTAACTGAATCAGATGGTAGCCGAACTCGGTTTTAACCGGTGAAGAGACCGCACCTTCCTCAAGCGAAAACAACGCTGATTCGAAATCAGAAACATATACGCCACGACCAGATAACCCGAGGTCTCCGCCATTTTGTGCAGAGCCGTCATCCTGTGAAAATTCTTTGGCAAGGGCTGCAAAACTCTCACCCGCCGCTATACGCGCCTGTATTGTTTTAATCTTTTCCAGCGCAGTGGCTTCATCAGTAGCGTCATCTATTTTAATCAGAATATGCGATGCAGCACGCTGCTCCTCGCCTTTATATTCTGCTTTCTCCGACTCATACATTGCCTTTAATTCTTCTTCTGGCACATCTATCTTTTCCTGAAGGGTGGCACGATCCAGCAAGATATATGAAACATCAACATTTTCTGGTTTCAAATAAACTGATTTATTTGCTTCGTAATGGTCTGCCACTTCTTGATCAGTAATAGTAATTGCATCCAGGTAATCACGCTTGTAAACAGTCGCCATACCAAAACTGCGCGCCTGTCTGTCCAGTGACG
>JBFHPN010000174.1:0-5377 GCA_041592735.1 Oleiphilaceae bacterium
GAACCTGCGCAGCCTCCCACAAAGGCAATCAGAAAGAGTAGAAAGGGCAGAACAAAGGGCCAGGTTGTAAAGTCAGCGGTAGCGAAACCTGTGGTGGTGGCGATTGATACAACTTCAAACAGCCCCTTGGTGGATGCCTCGGTAAATTCATAGGTTCCGCTGAAATACAAGACCGTAATGGTCAGTACTGCCACCAGCACCATCAGACCGGCGTAAAATTGAAATTCCGGGTCGGTAAAGTAGGTTCGCCAGCTATTTCGTTTCCAGGCAGTGAAGTGCAGCGCAAAGTTGACCCCGGAAACAAACATGAAAAATACCGCAATCATTTCGATGGTCGCGCTATTAAAAAAACCGATGCTGGCGTCGTGGGTAGAAAATCCGCCGATCGCAATTGTTGCAAAACTGTGGCAAACCGCATCAAATACATCCATGCCCGCGGCCCAATATGCCAAGGCACATGCGGCTGTCAGGCTTAAATATATATACCAGAGGGCTTTGGCTGTTTCGGTGATTCGAGGGGTCAGTTTGGTATCTTTTACCGGACCGGGTGCTTCCGTACGATAGAGCTGCATCCCCCCGATACCGAGCATGGGGAGAATGGCCACTGCCAGAACGATCAGACCCATTCCGCCAAACCATTGCAGTTGCTGTCGATACCACAAAATGGATTTGGGTAGGTTATCCAGGCCTGTGATGACGGTTGCACCGGTGGTGGTTAAGCCAGAGAGGGCCTCGAAAAATGCATCGACATAACGTAAATCAGGCTGGTCTGATAAGAATAAAGGGAGTGAGCCGCTCAGGCTGAGAACTAACCAGAACAAGGTCGTGACAATGAAACCATCGCGTACGCGTAATTCTTTACGTTGATTGCGGACTGGAAACCAAATGGCCAGCCCGAGTCCCAAGGTTAACAATAAGGCATCTACAAACGCTACCAGTTGGCCGTCATCATAATAGAGTGAGACTAATATAGGCGGGAGCATACTGAGGCTGAAAATCATCAGTAAGATACCCAAAATACGACATACTGTAGAAAAACGCATGAAATTCTTTCCTGTATACCTTAAAAGAAGGCGAGACCAACCTGAAACAGTTTTTCAACTTCCCGCACTTTCCGTTTGTCCACCAGAAAAAGAATGACATGATCATCTGATTGAATGCGGATATGGTCATGCGCGATCAGTACTTCCTGGTCACGTACAATCGCCCCAATGGTGGTTCCGGCTGGCAGAGGAATTTCATCCAGACGTTTACCGACGACTTTTGAAGATCGATGGTCGCCGTGCGCCACGGCTTCGATCGCTTCTGCCGCGCCTCGTCGTAAGGCATGCACATTGACGACATCGCCTTTTCGTATATGCGTCAGCAAACTACCGATGGTGGTTTGTTGCGGTGAAATGGCAATATCGATTTCTCCGCCCTGGATCAGGTCCACGTAATCGGGATTGCTGATCAAGGCCATGACTTTTCGTGCCCCAACGCGTTTGGCCAGCATCGAGGCCATGATATTGGCTTCGTCATCATTGGTGACTGCAATGAAGACATCTGTTTCTTCGATATTTTCTTCCAAAAGCATATCTTTATTTGCAGCATTGCCGTGAAGTACGAAGGTTTTTTCGAGGGTTTCCGACAAGGCGACACACCGTTCGTAGTTCATTTCAATCAGTTTTACCTGATAGTGTCTTTCAAGTTGTTTAGCCAGCCTGAAACCGATATTGCCGCCTCCGGCAATGATGATGCGACGATAATTGTTTTCAAGTGGCTGAAGCTCACTCATCACAGAACGTATATGATTGGTGGCCGCAATAAAAAACACTTCATCACCAATTTCTATGACCGTATCGCCCGTTGGAATAATCGGGCGACCTTTACGGAAAATAGCAGCTACGCGCGTATCTATATTCGGCATATGTTCACGAATGAGAGATAACTGATTGCCTATCAGGGGGCCACCCTCTGCGGCACGGATTGCGACTAATCGAGCTTTGCCATGTGCCAGATCAAGGGCTTGCAATGCGCCTGGATACTCCAATAAACGACAAATGCTTTTGGTGACCACTTGTTCTGGGCTGATCAATACATCAACGGGAAATGCCTTGGAAGAAAATAATTCTTGTTTAGCCAAATAGGGGGTTGCTCGAACGCGGCATATTTTTGTGGGTGTCTGGAAAAGAGTGTAGGCGACCTGGCATGCGGCCAGATTGACCTCGTCACTGTTGGCCACAGCAATGAGCATATCGGCATCTTCGGCGCCTGCCTGAGCCAGGATATTGGGATGCGAACCTTGCCCGTAAACGGTGCGGATATCCAGGCGGTCTTGTAATTCCCTAAGGCGCGCGCTGTCCTGGTCTATGACCGTGATATCATTTTCTTCACTTGCCAGGTTTTCTGCTAAAGTGCCTCCTACCTGACCGGCACCGATGATAATGATTTTCATAATCTGTATCAGCCTTCCAGACCCCGGAAATGCAAGGGGTAATATCTACGGGATAACGTATGGGGCGAGATTCTAAACCTTTTGCCCGTCTTCTGTCTTGTGTTCATTTTTTATCAGGCGTGCATAAAAAAAGCCATCATGACTCCCCGAATGTGGAAACAGTTGTCGACCATAGCCACTGTCTACGCCCCAATCGGCCTCTATTGGCAGTTGTGCAGCATCGTCTGTTTGTTTGAGAAAGCGTTCAATAATACGTGAATTCTCCTGAGAAAAGACAGAACAGGTAGCATAAACCAGGATTCCTCCGGGTTTTAGCGTGTCCCATAGGGCTTTCAGTATCGTCAGCTGAAGTTCAGCCAATGTCAGAATATCCTGTTCATGTCGAAGCAGCTTGATGTCGGGATGTCGACGAATGACGCCTGTCGCACTGCAGGGAGCATCCAGCAGAATGCGATCGAAATACTGGCCATCCCACCAGCTTGATAGGGCCTCTGCACGGGCAATCATGATTTCGGCACTTAAGTTCAAGCGTTTTAAATTCTCATCGATGCGTTGCGCGCGTTTACTGTCTGAATCCAGGGCTAATACCGATAGCCCAGGTTGGTGTTCGAGTATGGCGCAGGTTTTTCCGCCCGGCGCGGCGCACGCATCAAGAACCCGCTGGCCCGGCGCTAATTGCAGTAACTGGCTGCTTAATTGCGCGGCTTCGTCCTGGATGCTCACAGCACCGTCCTGAAAACCGGGAAGCGCTTCTACAGAACAGGGTTTGGATAAAATAATCCCTAAGGAACTGATGCTTGAAGGCTGTGCCTGGATGCCGGCTTCTTCAAGCCATGTCAGATAAGTGCTTTGAATTTGAGCGGCATCTGTTTCTGCGGCAAAAAGTTTATAGCTGCGGTTAATTCTCAAGCTCATTGGCGGGTGTGTATTATTTTCCCGGAGGATGGCTTGCCAGTCATCTGGCCAGTTATGACTAAGCTTGTCCTGCAGCCATTGAGGGTGACTCTGCCGATGCATGCTTTCCTGATAAACGGCGTCGTTAAGTGGCAATTCCTCTTCGGAGAGTTGTCTTAACAGGGCATTGATCAAGCCTTTAAAGCGAGATAAGTCCAGCATGTCAGCCGCTTTAACCGTTTCGTTCAGACAGGCGTGCGCTGGGATGCGCGTGAATAGAAGCTGGTAGAGTCCAACGCAAAGCAGGCATTCGACTAAAAAATCATTTCTGTGCAGGGCTTTACTGAGTTTCGGTCGATACAGACTTTGCAGCCAGAAAAACCAGCGACTCACCCCAAAGGCAAGTTCCTGAAGAAGCGCGCGGTCTTGTTCTTTAACATATTTGTTCGCGTCAGGAAGTAATGTATTAAGAGATTTTTGATTTATGCAGACATGATAGGTAATGAGTGCACAGAGTACTCTGACATCCGAATACAGATGCATTTCCGGGATGATTGAGGGGGGAGTTTTCCGCATGTTTGCAGACTTGTTTTTAGGGTGTTGACGGCGTTTGTTATCTCGAAAGCGGGCCGGTTTGTTCATTCCGCAGTGCCCGCCTGAAGTTGTTCACCTTTTTGCAAAAGATTTTTGCCACCATTGATAAAGTCCTGCACGGACATGGCTTTTGAGCCGGGAAGTTGTAAGTTCAGGATCAGTAACGCATCCTGTGCGCACTTGATCAATATCCCCTCTTTATCTCTTCGGATAATGGTACCCGCGGGCTCTATGCCAGAGTAGGGAACTGCTCTTCCCTGGAATACCCGGATACGTTGATCAGAGGCTTCAAAATAGGCAACCGGTACCGGATTGAATGCCCGGATATTACGTGCAATCTGCTCGGCGCTGTCATGCCAGTTAATCGATGCTTCTGCTTTGGTCAATTTTCTTGCATAGCAGGCAGCGCTATCATCCTGTGTTTCTGCCACGAGCGCTGATCGTTTTTCGAGATAGCTCAGAATAGCATCCGCACCTAGTTGGGCCAGGCGGTCATGCAGACTGGCTGCTGACTCGTCAGGGTCAATGCGGGTGCTCAGTTTAAGTAGCATATCTCCAGTGTCCAGGCCTTCATTCATCTGCATAATGGTAATGCCTGTTTCCTGGTCTCCTGCCTGGATGGCTCTTTGGATGGGTGCAGCGCCGCGCCATCGAGGTAGCAAGGAGGCATGGATATTAATGCATCCATGGGTGGGGATATCGAGCACTGCTTTGGGGAGGAGCAAGCCGTATGCAGCGACAATCATAAGATCAGGACGCAGCTCGGCAAGTGTTTGCTGGTCGGCACTGTTGGTCAGCTTTTCCGGCTGAAAAACAGGTATGCCCTTGTCTTCGGCGAGCTGTTTTACCTCACTTTTAAGAAGTTTCTTGCCTCGCCCTGCCGGGCGGTCCGGTTGCGTGTAAACTGCTGATACATGATGACCTGCCTGGAGTATGGCTGCCAGACTTTTTGCCGCAAAAGCGGGTGTTCCTGCGAATATAATATTCAAGGTGTTTGCTGTCCTGATTCTTTTGACATGGTTGTTAATGTCTGTTGGTCAAATGTGTGGTTATTTTGATTGACGGTGCAATTTTTCTAGTTTCTTTTTGATTCTGTTACGCTTGAGTACGCTTAGGTAATCAACAAATAATTTGCCATTTAAATGATCCATTTCGTGTTGAATACAGACCGCCAGCAGGCCAGTTGCTTCCAGCTCAAATGGTTTGCCTTGTCTGTCGAGGGCTTTGATCAGAACATGCTCTATTCGTTCAATATCTTCATAGAATCCAGGCACTGACAGGCATCCTTCCTGCATTTTTTCAGGCAGGCCTTCCAGTATCGTTATCTCAGGGTTGATGAAAACCAGGGGATTATTCTTGTCTTCAGAGAGATCCATGACGATTAATTGTATATGTTGATCTACCTGTGTCGCCGCCAGACCGATTCCGGGGGCATCATACATGGTCTCAAAC
>JBFHPN010000175.1:0-5368 GCA_041592735.1 Oleiphilaceae bacterium
GTGCGGCCGCTGCACCCGGTTTATCGGCATAAACGGTCTGATAACGCGATTTATCCAGCGTCTCATCTTGTCGTTCAATATAAGGCGGCAAGGGAATATGGCCCTGTGCCTCCAATAGATCAAATACCTTGGTTTTTCCTTGGGTGCTGAGTATGAAAAGATCCCCCTGACGCGCCTTCATGAGCAATTCACTCCCCTCTTCCAGCATGATCAAACTGCCGGGTTTGGGAGCTTTGCTGGCACGGATATGTGCTGTAAAGGTGTACTCATCCAGGCAACGTTCAAACAGAATTTCGAGTTTGCCACCACTGGCTTTATGACCAAACAGGCGAGCGGGTACCACCTTTGTGTCGTTAAATACCAGCACATCTCCCGGATTAACAAAGGACACTATGTCTGAAAAAACTTTATGTTGCAGATCAGGTTTCTCGCCCGCTTTAGGGCTAACCACCAGAAGCCGGCTATTGGCACGTTCGGGCATGGGATAATGCGCAATTAGCTCATCCGGCAGCTCAAAATCAAAATCTGAAACATTCATACTCAGGCACTTAAAACAAAATTCGGTAAAATTAAATTCTTGGGGTTTCCGGTTTCACGTCTGCATTCTGGCCACGATGACGCAACAAATGGTCCATCAGCACGATAGCCATCATGGCTTCAGCAATGGGTGTAGCACGAATACCCACACACGGATCATGTCGCCCATGGGTAGACACTTCTATGGCGTTACCATGGATATCGATGCTTTTTCCCGGCAAGTGAATGCTTGAGGTGGGTTTTAATGCAATATGGGCAATGATGTCCTGGCCGCTGGAGATTCCGCCAAGGATGCCACCCGCATGATTAGATAAGAAGCCATTGGGCGTCATCTCATCACGATGTTCCGTGCCTTTTTGTTCGATACAGGCAAAACCCGCTCCGATTTCAACACCTTTGACCGCATTAATACTCATCAAGGCATGAGCCAGATCGGCATCTAAACGATCAAATATGGGCTCTCCCAATCCCGGGGGGACAGCCTTGGCAATCACGCTGATTTTTGCGCCAATGGAATTACCCTCTTTATTGAGCGCCTTCATGTAATTTTCCATTTCCGGAATTTTATCGGCATCGGGACAGAAAAATGGGTTTTCATTGATGATGGATTCATCCACCTTATCTATTTTTATCGGGCCAAGTTGAGACAGGTAGCCAACAATTTCGATACCAAACTGGAGACGTAAATACTTTTTGGCAATGGCGCCGGCCGCAACACGCATCGCAGTTTCTCGTGCAGAAGAACGGCCTCCACCCCGATAATCCCGTATGCCGTATTTTTGGATGTAGGTGTAATCAGCATGCGCAGGACGAAAGGTGTTCGCTATATTGGAGTAATCTTTCGAACGTTGGTCGGTGTTTTCTATGATCAGACCAATCGGGGTTCCCGTGGTCTTACCTTCAAATATACCGGACAGTATTTTAACTTCATCGGCCTCGCGGCGTTGTGTGGTATAGCGAGAGGTACCGGGTTTTCTGCGATCCAGATCGAGCTGTAAATCCGCCTCAGACAATTCTAAGCCTGGCGGGCAACCATCAACAATACAGCCAATCGCTTTACCATGGCTTTCACCGAAAGAAGTCACGGTAAATAACTTACCAAAGGTATTTCCAGACATATTGCTACTCCTTAACCATGCAGGTGGGTGCCCATGAAACGTGTTTGAGTTCTTCTGCTTTTAAAACAAACACACCATGCCCGCCAAATTCAAAATCGACCCAGGTAAACGGGAAATCCGGGTAAGCCTCTTCCAGAGCCTGCCAGCTGTTTCCAACTTCAACGACGAGCAAACCATCATCCGTAAGATACTTGGCAGCCTGTGCCAGTATTTGCCTGACCAGGTCCAGGCCATCGGGCCCGGACACCAGGCCTAATACCGGCTCAGCCTTAAATTCTTCAGGCATTTCGTCAAAGTCATGCTGATCGACGTAAGGCGGGTTGGATATAATTAACTGATACTTTTTATGGTGTCGTTCATCCAGTGCCGAGAATACATCGGATTGAATAACCTTCACCCTATCCTGTAATGCATAGGCCTCGATATTACTTTGTGCGACATCCAATGCATCATTGGAAATGTCCAGCAAATCGACTTCAGCCTCTTCATAAGTGAGTGCGCAAGCGATACCAATGCACCCGCTTCCCGTGCACAAATCCAGTATGAACTCAGGCTCTACCGCTTCAAAATTTGCCCAGGGGGTAAAATGATTTTCGATTAACTCTGCAATCGGTGATCGAGGTATCAGCACTCGCTCATCAACATTGAAACGATAACCACAGAACCATGCTTGCTGCGTTAGATAGGCCAAGGGAATCCGCTGATTCAAACGCTTATCTAAGGCATTCAGCACTTTTTTTGCTTCGTCCGACGTAAGCCGGCAATGCCACATATCTTTTGAAAAATCCCAGGGCAAATCAAGCATCTGTAATACAAGGCTAACGGACTCATCCCAGCTATTATCGGTGCCATGACCAAAAAAGACCGGTTCACGGTTCATGCGTGAAAAGCTGTAACGGATAAAGTCGGCGATGGTTTGCAAATTAGCAGGCACGAAGATGTTTTCCACGGTTAAAAAAGGCCATGAATTATATAGAGTTTCACTGCCAAGTGGAATGATTAACGCGCAACAACCTGGGTTTCAATGTTCAGGCAATTTGCAAGCTGAAGCTGTAGATGATCTCCGACTGATAGTTGACCGACCCCTTTGGGTGTGCCGGTTAACACAACATCGCCGGCACGTAGCGTGAATATGCGGCTCATATATTGAATAAGCGGAATCACCGGCATTAACATATCTTCGGTCATCCCTTGCTGTTTAAGGGCGCCATTTATCAGTAGCGAGAACGATATATGGGCACTGTCACCGACTTCTGAAGGCGCAACAAACTGACTTAAGGGGCACGCACCATCAAAGGCTTTTGCTATTTCCCATGGGTGGCTTTTCGCCTTTAACTGGCTTTGTAGCTGACGCCGCGTCAGGTCCAACGCCAGGCCATAGCCAGCAATAGCACGCTCAACCTCAGCCAGGCTGGCATCTTGCAACTCCTCACCAATCAAGACAGCCAATTCAGTTTCATAATGACAATCTTCAGCAGGAACTCGCAAGGGCCGATGCATATCTGCGAGGCTGCTTTCGGGTTTGATGAAAAGGATGGGCTCATCCGGAACCGGGTTATTCAATTCTTTGGCGTGCTCTGCATAGTTTCGCCCGACACAAACGACTTTAGTAACGGGTGTTGAAAACGTACGATCATCAGTAAATTTTGCATAAAACATTCTAAAAACTCCTGATATTGATTGATGTAACGCTTATTCCGGATTTGAGCACTCAGTATTAGAGGGCTTGAATTTGCAACGAATTTTCCAAAGCAAACTAATAGCTTTTGAATCATATGCATTCTCATCCCTCAAGTCCAAACGGATTTGTTTTGAGAGGTTTTCATACTCAAGCCGAGTCGTTTCATCTAATGACACCCAATAATGCTGGGGAATTTCGCTTCTGGCTTGTTTTACAGTGTTCTCCAGCTCATCAAAGCGCGTCAGGGCATGCTGGCGCATCTGTCCGGCAAAATCTTCTGGCACTTTACGAATATCAACTACCATTTGCATGACAGCATAAAGGATATTGAAATCAATAATGCCCCCCTTATCACCCAAGCCTTTATAAAGCTCAAAGGTGTTATAGGCCAATGCGGGGGCAAACATAACATCGACATTGCCATTATTGAATTGTCCGCCCCATGTTGCCAGCGATGTATGTACCGGGGAGGCACCAACAACCTTAGCAAATCGATTGCTGGCAACATCTCCATTCAAGATGGAAACCTTTTTACCACTGATACTGGAAATACGAACATCACTCTTATCGCGCACAAAAGTGTAGATCTCACCTACAGGAAAAAGACCGGATACCTCATAGTGTTGATAGGTAACCAAATCTTTTGCTTTTGGGGAGTTCAAGGTAGCAGATAATGTTTTTAGCTCATCAAGAGATCGTATCGCACCAGGCGCACCAAACGCGCCCGTAAAAGGAACCAGCTCTCTTGCAAGTAAATTCGTCAGAAAGACTGCATGACAGATTCCGGCTTTGAAATCATTAAATGCGACCTTTTCATCCGTATAAGCTTCTAACTGAAGATCTATCTGCCAGGAAAGTGCTTTTAGCTTGGTCTCTTTAAGAAAGTTTATAAAAGGCCCGGTAGAGCCTACCGGATCCCAAACACAAAATTTTACCGCATTCAAACTACCAGCATGAACAAACGTACTGGAAACCAGCAAAATCCACAGCACAAAAACGGAAACAACGCGTTTTTTAAATCGAGAGAAAAGGCACATCATAACTTCCTGCAATAAATATGAATATTATTCACATTTATTTGCATATTACTAGCATTAGTTATCAAACAAAGGCCTTAACACGCTTATAGGTCGAATATTTTACCTGGATTCATCACGCCTTTCGGGTCAAATACATGCTTGATACCCTTCATCAGTGCGATTTCTTCAGGAGAACGGGTGTATTGCAGATAATCTTTCTTGACGATACCCACCCCATGCTCAGCAGAAACACTGCCATGATATTTTTCAACGATATCAAACACCCACTTATTCACATTAATACATTTTGCAAAAAATTCTTCTTTGGCCATATCGCCAGGCTTCAGGATGTTCAGATGTAAGTTTCCGTCACCTATATGACCGAACCAGATAATCTCAAAATCGGGGTAATGCTCTGTTACCACTGTATTAATTTCCGTCAGAAACTCTGGTACTTTGGAGACCACAACTGAAATATCATTTTTATAGGGGGTTCTCACTGAAATGGATTCCGAGATACCTTCTCTTAGGGTCCAAAGATTTCTTGCTTGCGTCTCGCTCTGACTGATGACGCCATCAAGCACCCAGCCTGCTTCAACACAGTGTTCGAAGAGAGACATGGCAGCCTCCATAACGTCTTCTGAAACAGCTTCAAATTCTAATAGCGCATAATACGGTGCTGCCGTTTCAAACGGCCTGGGTACATCATGATGCTTAAGAACGTGTTGCATCGCCTCTTCCGAAAAGAATTCGTAAGCGCACAAATCCAGGGAAGACTGAAACGATTTCAATACATCCATCGTATTGGTGATGTCATTCAAACCCAGCACCAGCACGGTAAGGTTTTTTGGTTGTCGCGTTAAGCGCATGGTCGCTTCAGTGATAAAGCCCAGCGTACCCTCTGCACCGATAAACAAGTGTCGTAAATCATAACCGGTATTGTTTTTCAGAAGATCCCTGTTTAATTCAAGTATTTCACCTGCGCCGGTGACAACCTTGAGGCCCAGCACCCA
>JBFHPN010000176.1:0-5344 GCA_041592735.1 Oleiphilaceae bacterium
GAGATAGTGTTAAGTACTTCAGCATCGCCATTGGTTCCATGTTCGCCTATGACTTCTTCATGTACAGCGACGCCATGCTCTTCCAGGAACTCTCCGCTCCGCTTTGGGAAACACGCGGCATTATCAATGCACTATTGGTACCCTTTATCGCACTGACCATTGTTAACAGCCAAAAACAGGCCGTCGGCATACATGTGTCACGACAAATGGTCTTTCATAGCACCACGCTGGTTCTGGCTGGCATTTACTTGCTGTTCATTTCCGCTGGCGGTTATTACATCCGTTTTTTTGGTGGTTCCTGGGGGGAAGCGCTGCGGGTGTTATTTATTTTTATCGGCCTGATCGTTTTGGTTTTATTGATAACCTCACCAAGCCTGCGCGCCAAGATCATGGTGTTTATCAGTAAAAACTTTTTTGATTACAAATATGACTATCGGGATGAATGGATTAAAAGCACCAACGCCTTAGCGGCCAGAGATGAAGAACACTCCTTATATTATCAAATAATACAAATACTTAGCGATTTGGTAGGCAGTACAAGCGGCGCGATTTGGTGTAAGGAAGACGAAGGCAACTTCACGCTCAGAGCACAGAAGGGAAAAATCGAAGGGCGCCTGAACCCCATTGACCCTAGCGCGGACTTGATTCAATTCTTCAAACAACAAGACTGGATCATCAATCTGGAAGAATACATGCTGGACCCCAGCAAATACCACTTGATCGAAATACCAGAAGAAATGCTCCATCAGAATCACCCCTGGCTGATCATCCCTTTAGGTTCAGGCCCGCATCTCAGTGGTATCGTGCTACTTTGCAACCCACTTGCCAACATAGATCTCAACTGGGAAAACTACGACCTGCTAAAAATTGTTTCCCAACAAGCCTGCAGCTATGTCGATCTGAGCGAATCCCAGGAGAAACTAAGTACAGCAAGGCAGTTCGAAGCGGTCAACAAAGCCTCTGCGTTTCTGGTTCACGATATCAAAACGATCATTGCGCAATTGTCCCTACTGGTAAAAAATGCCAGCAAACATAAAACCAACCCGGCTTTTATTGACGACATGATTCGAACAACCAGTCACACTGTTGATAAAATGGAGCATTTACTGCACCAGATTCGAAATCCTAATCATGATAACCGCCCCCAACAGGTCGAACTGGGCAATCTGTTGCTGGATATTTACCTGAATCATAAAAAATCCACTCCCTGCCCCTCATTAGAAGCCCTTGAGACAGAGGTCTGGATCAATGCTGATAAAGAAGAGTTGAGCTCAGCCATCGGTCATATTGTGCAAAATGCCATCGAGGCAACCCCCAAAGAGGGCAATGTGTCTATCGCCACCAAACTCGGACATGATTTTATCTATATTTTTGTGCAAGATACCGGCTGCGGCATGTCGGAAGAATACATACAAAAACAACTTTTTAAACCGTTTGTAAGCACGAAAGGTCTTACCGGCATGGGGATTGGTGTTTATCAGAGCCGCGAATACCTCAAAAAAATCGGCGGTACCATTAGCGTCACCAGTGAAATCGGTCTTGGAACCTGTTTTACCCTAAAATTACCCATAGTGAAAAAAAGAATTGTTAACTAAACTAGAACACTTTAGCTCGTTCAGGAAGAATTAAAAGAGGCGATAGCGTGAAACGAAAATTACTGATAGTAGAAGACGACCCGGGCTTGCAAAGTCAAATGCGTTGGTGCTTCGAAGACACGGATGTTTATGTTGCATCCGACCGCGAGGCCGCACTCTCTATTTTGCGCCGTGAAGAACCCCAAGTGATCACGCTCGACCTTGGGCTACCTCCCGACCCCGGGGGCTCCTCAGAAGGCTTTAAAGCGCTTCAGGAGATACTGCGCCTGTCACCGAACACCAAAGTCATTGTCGTCACCGGCCGGGAAGAGAAAGAAAATGCCGTCAAGGCTGTCGGCCTGGGTGCCTGTGATTTTTTCCAAAAACCCCTGGATGCCGATATTTTATCATTCATAGTGAATCGTGCCTTTCGCATGCACGAACTGGAACGAGAAAACCAGGAGCTCAGCACAGGCAGTTCGGCATCAAATCTGGCTGGCGTCATTGCCAGCAGCCCCAAGATGCTTGAAATCTGCCGGATGATCGAAAAAATTGCCCCTGCCGATGTCACGACATTACTCTTGGGGGAAACCGGCACCGGAAAAGAAGTACTCGCCAAAGCCATTCACCAGCTAAGCACCCGAAATGAAAAACCCTTTTGCGCCATAAACTGCGGCGCCATTCCCGAAAACCTTCTGGAAAGCGAACTTTTTGGCCACGAAAAAGGCGCCTTTACCGGCGCAACCCAAATGAAACAAGGCAAGATAGAAGTTGCAAACGGTGGCACCTTATTTCTGGATGAAATTGGCGATATGCCTATGTCTTTGCAAGTCAAACTCTTGCGCTTTCTGCAAGAGAGAGTGATTGAAAGGGTTGGTGGCGTGAAACAGATCCCCGTTGATGTTCGCGTCGTCTGCGCAACGCATCAAAATCTACAGCAACACATTGAGCAAAACCTGTTTAGAGAAGATTTATATTACCGTGTCAGTGAAATCACGTTGAATATTCCCCCCATTCGTGAACGTGAAGGCGATGCGATAATAATTGCCCAGGCCCTGCTGAAAAACTTCACCCAACAAATGCAACGCCCCCAACTAACCTTCAATGACGATGCAATGAAAGCCATTAAGGCCTACAACTGGCCAGGCAACGTTCGCGAAATCATTAATAAAGTTAAACGTGCGGTGATCATGGCCGATGATAAAGTCATCACCGCCAACGATCTTGAATTGGGCTGCAGCTCTGAGCTTTCTGAGGAGGCGCTGAACCTGCGCCAGATACGTGACAATGCCGAAAAGATCGCCGTCACTCAGGCCTTGCAAGCCGCTCAGCACAATATGGCAAAAGCGGCCAGACTCTTAGGTATTACCCGGCCGACTTTGTATAACTTAACGGAAAAGTTTGGTATCACAACCGGAGAAATGGAGTAAAAGACCTACCCTCCCCCAGAACGGGGAGGGTTTGGGGCACGACTTATTTCATTTTTCTGACTTCATCCAGATGCGCTTTAATCTCTGCCTCTTCCGGGGCGAGCTTATGTGCTTTTTCCAGATAAGGTAAACCTTCCGCTTTTTTGCCTGTTTTGGCCAGAACCCATCCGTAACTGTCTAGCACTGCTGCATTTTCTGGTGCAAGTTCAACCGCTTTTTTGAGTAATTCAAGGGCTCTCGAATCATTTTGCTCGAAATAAAGCCACCCCAGATTATTCAATGCCATCACATTATCAGGCACCACCTTAAGTACTTTCTCATAGGCTTCCATCGCTTTGGTTGCCTGCCGATTCTGCTGGAGATTAATCGCTTGGTACAAGGTTGCGGCAGCGCTCTGGGGAATCACCTCCAACCAGTTATCCAGATGCTTAAACTGGGCTTCTTTTTCACCCATAGCCCCTAATACCTTGAAGAGTTTTTCTGCGACAGGATCCGTAGGTGTTTTCTTCCAGGCCTGGTTCAGATGATATTGCGCAGTTTTAAGGTCTTTATTGGCAAGCGCGAGATCACCTTTGAAGATATTCACAACAGGATGATCCGGGTTGATATGCTCAATCTGCGCCAGTATTTTTGCCGCCTCATTCAATTGGCCGGCCTGCATTTCTACATCGACTAAAAAGGATAACAGGCGCAGGTTTTCTGGCTCCTCTGTGAGCAAGTCCGCCACGATGGATCTTGCCTCAGGATAATCCCTGGCCTGCACCGCCATGACGGCTTCCACATAGCGAATGCCTTGACCCAGCTTTTTAATTTCCAGTTCATCAACATCTAACTTCGAGGCTTTATCGAAATATCGTTTTGCCTGGGTCAGATCCTGCCTGACAATGGCAGCCTCGATAAGCACCTGATACGGCGCAAGTTTCTGATTTTCAGCGGCATAGCCTTCAAGTTTCTTCGTGCCCGTATCGATATCATCTTTCAAGGCATAGACAGATAACAAACCCTTATAGCCCAAGGGGCTTTCCGGGAAGCGTTTCACTAATTCTGCAAACGAACTTTCTGCGTCAGCCGTCTCTTTCAATACCAGCTGAGCCCGCCCCCTCGCGAAAAGAGCTTGCAACAAGTCCTCTCCTTCAGGCTGTGCTTTCAGCGCTGCCTTAAACCGGTTAAGCGCCTTTTCAAATTGCTGCTGACCCGCGGCCAACGAACCTGCCATAAAGTTAGTGGCATAATCATTGGGGTATCTTGAAAGCGCCTTCTCGATAAACGCATTCGCCTTATCAACACTCTCATTTCGTATCAAATACGCCAAAATGTCTGTAATAACCTGCTTGTTGGTGGGAGCCACCTCGTAAGCCTTATCCAGCTGGGATTTTTCATTTGCTAAATCCGGAGAAGGCTTATTCCGGTAGTAGTTAGCTAATGCCAGGCGCACGCCAACATTTTTGTCATCAATACTCAGGGCGCGCAACAAGGCCTTTTCGCCCTTTTCAAACTGCTGATCCGAAATAGCGGCCAAACCATAGATTGCCAACGTGCCAGGCAATTCTGTTTTTTCGATACCAGGCTCCAGAATTTCCAACACACGTTTAGGGTCATTCAATTTCAAATTGGTGGCCGCAAAAATATGGCGTGTCATTTCATTGGCGACTTCAGGGTCTACACTCTCAGACAAATATTTAGAGGCAGTTTCCAGATCCCCCTGTATATAGGCAATAATCCCCAGCAATTGGCTGGCTTTCGAATAGGTGGGGTAATCGTTAAGTATTTTCAGCAGCATCTCTTTGGCTGCATCCATTTCGCCTGCATCCATCTTTTCAACAGCCGCCTGAAATGCCACTTTGACCTCATTAGAGCCGGGAAATGCCTCAGACAGTATTTTGGTATAGATATAAGCTTCATTAGAACGCCCCTGACGTGTCAACACATAGGATAAACGTTCCAGTACCACGACTTTTTCAGGTTCAATAATATCGGTATTACGCATTGTGGCGAGCACATCACTCAGGGTTGCCTCGGCCTGTTCCAACTCTTGCTGCGAGATCTGAATACCAGCCTTCAGGATATTGGCTTTGGTGGCTGCTGAGCTGCTTGGATCTATATTTTCCAGCAGCTGCAAGGCCTCTTTCAACTGCCCCATTCTTGCGCGTGCAGTCGCCTTACCAAGATAACCTTCATTTTTCAGATACGGATCTTTAATGAGCGCACCATATAATTTTTCGGCTTCATCCAACTCACCTGCGCCTAAAGCGTTTTCAGCCAGGGCATGTTTGACAGGCAAGCTTGATGCATTGAGATTTTCCGTGAGCACTTTTTTGGCCGATAAATATTTTTTGAGGC
>JBFHPN010000177.1:0-5314 GCA_041592735.1 Oleiphilaceae bacterium
ATGACCCTGCAACAACAGGCTTTCGACCTCGAATTACAAAAACGCACATTGTTAATGCAAGAAAACCTTCATCATCGCGCCCTGTCTTTATCCGAAACACTTAAAAACCTGATGACAGAATATATTGCTGCCTATAAATTTTTCGAACTGAATAATACGGCACTGCAAACAGCATCTGAAACACAGGAATTAGCAAAAATAATTGTGGTAGACAAAAACAAACAGGTCTATATCGATACCTCTCAACCCTCCTACTCAGGGCTATATCAAGCAGACCCGGAAATATCACAATCCGATCTGAATACCACTCGCCATCAGTTCTATGTGCTGTTCAATCATCCAGTCCGCCAAGTTCAATTAGAAAACACCCAAGGCCTGGAATATAAAATACCGATTGTGCTCGGGCAAGAAACCTGGGGGCACATCATTCTGATCTTTTCGCTGGAAGATTTGAATAAAAAAATCGCAGAGACCACGGCATCCCATCATCTCAAGCTGAAGACACTAAATATAGACATTCTAGTCATCACGTTCAGCCTGCTATTCTTTGCTTATATTTTCAGTTTTCAAATTACCAAGCGACTTATGGCACCGGTTCTCACCCTGGCCCGGCATACCAAAGAACTGGCAAATGGCAATTTCAGCAGTGCCAAGTCCATCCCGACCGATCGAAAAGATGAAATCGGCCTGCTTTCTCAAAACTTTGTCGATATGGCCGAAAATCTTGAGAAAAGCCTTGAAGCTCTGGAACATTCCAACCAGACACTGGAACAAAAAGTTGAGGAACGCACACATAAACTCAATTTAAACAATGCCGCCCTTAAACAGGCTCTAGCCGAACTTGAAGATAGCCAACAGCAATTGATCCATGCAGAAAAAATGGCAGCCCTTGGCCAACTGATCGCCGGGATCGCCCATGAAATCAATACGCCGCTCGGGGCCATTCAGGCCTCAGCAGGCAATAACACCAAATCCTTTAAAGCTTTTGAACAAAACCTGCCAGCCTTCATTAAAGAGGTGCCGCAAAAGGACAAAGAATTACTAGATGCCCTTCTGAAATGCACGCTAAGAAAAGTTGAAAACGGGGTCATTTACAGCACCCGGGAAGAGCGTCAGCAGAAGAAAGATATCCTGGCCTTTCTCGAAAGCCAGCGCATCCCCAAAGCAGACATGCTTTCAGATTATTTATTAGACATGATCGTTACCGAAGATCTGCCAGATATCATCGACCTGCTGCGCTCAGAACACGTAATGACCATTATCAAACAAGCGCATAATCTGAGCGCCCTGGCCAGAAACAACCAAACCATCCTGACTGCCATAAATAAGGCTTCCAAGGTGGTCTTCTCGCTGAAGAACTTCAGCCATCATGACAGTTCAGGCAAAAAGATTCTGAGCAATATCAATCAAGGCATTCAAACCGTTCTGGTGCTCTATCAGAACTTTCTAAAACAAGGATGCACCGTCATTGAAGATTTTGGTGAGTTACCGGACATTCTGTGTTATCCCGATGAATTAAATCAAGTATGGACAAACCTGATTCACAATGCGCTCTACGCTATGCAAAATGTAGGCACCCTGACCATTGAAACACATTGCGAGAATGGGCAAATCATTGTGAGGCTCACAGACAGCGGTATGGGTATTCCGGATGAGATACAGGATAAGGTGTTTAATTCGTTTTTCACCACAAAACCCGCCGGTGAAGGCAGTGGTCTGGGCTTAGGCATTTGCAAGCGCATTATCGATAAACATGAGGGTGAGATCAGCTTAAGCAGCAGGCCCGGAAAAACCACGTTTACAGTGATATTACCTGTCTTGAGTAACTAAGCCTCCCTCTCGCAAGAAGGAGGCTTAGACTTCGCTAAGCGCTTACTTTGAGAGATCCAACAACAACTTATTCAAGCGGCTAACAAATGCACCCGGGTCTTTAAGTTGCTCACCACTGGCCAGTGCGGCCTGATCGAATAACACATACGCCAGATCATTAAAACGATCATCATTAGGCTCTTCGTGCAGTTTCTTAACCAGAGGATGATCCGGATTCACTTCGAAGCTAGGCTTGGATTCAGGAACTTTTTGACCTGCAGCTTCCATGATCTTGCGCATCTGCGCATCCATATCGTGAGCACCGGCAACCAGGCAGGCAGGTGAATCAGTCAGACGATTGGTAATACGCACAGCCTGCACTTTGTCTTTGAGTAACTCCGACAACTGTTTAATCAGGCTCTCGTAGGTTTTGCTGGCTTCTTCCTGATGCTTTTTCTCTTCTTCATTTTCTATCTCACCCAGGTCCAGCTCGCCCTTGGTAATATCCTGAAGGTGCTTACCTTCAAACTCGCTCAGATAAGAAATCATCCAACCATCGATGCGATCGCTCAATACCAGCACTTCAATGCCTTTTTTACGGAAAATTTCCATATGCGGGCTGCTGATACCGGCCGCATAACTCTCGGCGCTGATATAGAATATCTTTTCCTGGCTTTCCTTCATGCGGGAAACATACTCTTCCAGAGAGTGTGTCTGCTTACCATCTGAATTGTGCGTCGAGGCGAAGCGCAACAGTTTGGCCAACTTGTCTTTATTCGCATAGTCTTCGGCTAAACCTTCTTTCATCACCTGGCCGAATTCAGTCCAGAACGACTGATATTGCTCGGGCTCATTCTTGGCCATTTTAGCCAACATATCGAGTACCCGTTTAGTTAAGGCGGTTTTCATACTATCAACCGCTTTATCGCTTTGCAGAATTTCACGAGATACGTTCAGCGAAAGATCTTTGGTATCAACAATACCTTTCACGAAACGCAAATACAGAGGCAGAAACTGCTCTGCATCATCCATGATAAAGACACGCTGAACATACAGTTTCAAACCCCGAGGGGCTTCTCGATTGTATAGATCAAAAGGCGCTTTGGCAGGAATGTAAAGGAGACTAGTGTAGTCCAGTTTTCCTTCTACACGATTGTGCGACCAGGTTAAGGGATCCTGAAAATCATGAGAGATGTGCTTGTAGAAAGACTTGTAATCTTCATCTTTGACTTCAGACTTAGACAATGACCAAAGCGCAGTCGCCTGGTTGACCACCTCTTCTTTTGGCTGCTCCTGCTCTTCGCCTTCTTCGGCTGGCATAGGCTCGGACATCATGACCACCGGAAATGCGATATGATCCGAATATTTCTTGACCAGGCTCTTTAAGCGCCAGGAATTGGCAAACTCGGCTTCATCATCTTTTAAGTGCAATACAATGGAGGTACCACGTTCAGCACGCTCGATCGTCGAAATTGTAAATTCACCCTGGCCTTCTGAACTCCAATGAACTCCTTCCGACTTATCCAGACCCGCTTTACGGGTATAGACATCAACCTTTTTGGCAACAATAAACGCCGAATAGAATCCCACACCGAACTGACCGATTAACTGAGAGTCCTGCTTCTTGTCGCCACTGAGGTTCTTCATGAATTCAGCCGTGCCGGATTTGGCGATGGTTCCCAGATGACTGACGACATCCTCACGCGACATGCCGATACCGTTATCGGTAATGGTTACGGTTTTGGCATCTGTATCAAAATCAAGGCGAATTTTTAAATCACCGTCATCTTCATACAGCGAATTATTCGACAAGGCCTCAAAGCGTAATTTGTCTTCTGCATCGGAAGCGTTAGAAATCAGTTCACGAAGGAAAATTTCTTTATTACTGTATAGTGAGTGAATCATCAAATGTAGAAGCTGTTTAACCTCTGTTTGAAAACCCATGGTTTCTTGTTTGGCTTCTAGATTTTCGTTTGCGCTCATATTTATGTTCTCTCTTTTCTCTCTGTGATGGTTGAACGACACAATCAATTTAGCGTACCCACCTATTTGGGGATGACTGAGAATTTTTCAAGATTTTTTTTAAAGATGCGCGACAAGATCGAGTCAAATCGTAATTTGTGGTTTAATGATGCACCTCTACAACTCGCCAGGCTCCGAAGACTTTTTATGCTTAAAATCATTATTACCTTTTTATTTTCAATGGTACTGCTTATTGGCCTGAGCGCCTCCGTACTGGATGCCATTTATGGTGGAGGTGAGGCCTTTCCGGATATGACCACCGACGCACTGATGCCTTCAGAAGCTATCGAAGTCGTGGCAGAGCTGGCGTATCCTCCTGGCAATATTTCCGTATCGGATTCGGGCAGGATCTTTTTCAGTTATCATCCCGAAGCCAAACCGCCCGTGAATCTTGCGGAGATCGTCAATGGCGAAGCGATCCCCCTGGCTCTTCCGGAAGACCTAGCGCTGACTTCTGTCCTCAGTTTACGTGTAGACAGACAAAACCGGCTCTGGTTGCTGGATTTTGCCGATCACGGTACCGCAACACCCCAGCTAGTCGCGCTGGACCTGGATACCATGTCGGTGCTGCACCATTACATTTTTCCTTCGGATATCGCGGGCATAGGCTCACATTTAAACGATTTTCAGGTTAGCCATGATGGAAAGTACATCTATATTGCCGAAGCCAGTATATTCAGAAAAAATCCTGCATTAATTGTCTACGATGTTGAAAACAAATCCGCGCGACGTTTACTGGAGGATCATGAATCGGTAACGCCTGAAAAATACGTCCCGGTTGTTGCCGGTGAGAAAATGCTTATCTTCGGCGTTTTTGCGGTAAGACCAGGGGTAGATTCCATCGCCTTGGACAGAAGCGGAAAATGGCTGTATTTTGCGCCGATTACAAATACCTATTTATATCGTATTGCCTTGAAGGATTTACATGATAGCTCGCTCTCAGACGAGGCATTAGCTGAAAAAGTAGAACGTTTCGCCAAAAAAAGTATGAGTGATGGCATCACAACAGACGATACAGGAAATATTTATCTTACCGACCTCGAACACAACGCCATTAACCTGCTCACCCCAGAGGGTAAGCTAAAGACCCTGATACGTGATGATACGTTACGCTGGCCCGATGGCCTGAGCTTTGGCCCTGATGGCTGGCTTTACATCACCAACAGTGCGCTGAATTATGCCATCGCCAAACCTCAATCCTACATCTTAGAAAAAGGGCCCTACCATATTGTAAGAATCAAAACTGAATCCAGCGCTTACCCGGGTCATTAACGCCGGGATAGCGCAGAGCGACCCGTTTAATCTTCGAATAATCGTCTTAATCTTCTAATAAAAAGTGGGCGCGTGCCAAGGCAATGGGCTTATCTCTGTCGGTCTGCCAGGCATGCACCTCCACATTCGCGACACGCCCACCCTGGCGGGTCACCTGACAATAGGCATAGGTATCCTGAGCCTGGCCTGCACGCAAGTAATCCAATGAAAA
>JBFHPN010000178.1:0-5309 GCA_041592735.1 Oleiphilaceae bacterium
CTGTAAGATTGAAGCATGGGCTGCCTACTAAAGATAGGTTAGAGAACGCGTTTATTCAAAGAACAATACGTGATATTTTGTCAGTTTTTTAGAGTCAAATGTCACCAGAGCTTCAGGAGCCCCTGACCTTACATGTAAACCGTCCGGGATCAGTAACCACCTAAAATTTCAAGTATGGAACAAAACAAAATGCATGATGATGTTAAAAACTACTATGGCGAAGTGCTTCAACAATCTGAAGATTTAAAAACCAACGCCTGTTGCACGACTTCAGGCATGCCCAGGCATGTTAAAAACGCACTGTCCAAAGTACATGATGAGGTGCTTAGTAAATATTATGGCTGCGGTCTGATCGCGCCTAACGTGCTTAAAGATAAGCACATATTGGATCTCGGTTGTGGCTCTGGTCGCGATTGTTATGTGTTGGCACAGTGGGTAGGCGAACAAGGTCGCGTGGTGGGTGTAGATATGACCGAAGCACAGCTGAGTGTCGCTAGCAAGTACGAAGCCTATCATGCCGAACTGTTTGGCTATGCAAACAAAAATACCGATTTTAAATTAGGGTATATTGAGAAACTGGATGAGCTTGATCTTCCCGATAACAGTTTTGACATTATCGTGTCTAACTGCGTGATCAATTTATCACCGGATAAAGAAGCTGTTTTACGACAAGCCTATAGATTATTGAAACCTGGCGGTGAGCTCTATTTCTCCGATGTTTATTCAAACAAACGCGTACCCGTTGAACTAGTGAATGACCCGGTGCTCTACGGTGAATGTTTAAGCGGAGCGCTTTATTGGAATGACTTTCAGAATCTGGCTAAAAAAGTAGGCTTTCTTGACCCCAGACTGGTAGAAGATGACGTTATTACCATTGAAAATGAAGCCATTGAACAAAAAATAGGTCACATTGATTTCTACTCAGCCACGTATCGCTTGTTCAAGTTGGATAATCTGGAACCGCAGTGTGAAGATTACGGACAAGCCGTGATTTACAAAGGCGGCATTGATCACGCAGAACAGTTCTTTTTGCTGGATAAACATCACCTGATTCAAAAAGGCAAAGTGTTCCCGGTATGTGGCAATACTTATCGTATGCTTAATGAAACTCGTTTTAAGCCTTACTTCGAGTTTATCGGCGACTGGTCTACGCACTATGGTATTTTTGAAGGCTGCGGTACAAGCCTGCCCTTCGATGCCGGCATGATGATCAATGGTACTTCAGAGGGGGGCTGCTGCTAATCGTGGCAAGCTTGTTTTGTAAGGCTAAAGCGCTCAGGAATAACCATTTTACATCGTTATTCCTGAGCTTTCTTTTGCTAATTAAGGCAGAACCTTAATCTGTTCATAATCCAGAGGATCTTGTTTCGCTGGCGGCGGTGTTTTGGGTTTCTTTATTTCTTCAAACCCGGTGATATTATCGAACTTAAGGTCTTGATTATTCAATTTTTCTGATGATTTTATGCCAGTGGTTTTGGCCGGGCTTGCTGCAATGGGTGTCACCAGTGCGTTCAATTTGGTTTCCAGCTCAGAATAACTGCGCTGCAGGTTGCCATAATCGGCCTGCTTCATCTGCAGGGCTGTTTGTGTTTCTTTCAATTGTCCACTGAGTTGTTGCTTCTCGTTGTTTAATTTTTCCAGGGCTTGCTCTTTCGATGTGAGAGCGGTACTGAAACGATCCATCTCGGAGCGCATTTCCTGTTGACGGCTGGCCAGTGCCTGGTAGGCAGTTTTTCTGGCTTCGATCTGTTGATTTAGCTCGGAAACTTGTTGCTCATGTTCAGTATTTAATATTTCAAGTGCCTGTGCATGCTGGCTTTCCATTTCGTTTAACGCCTGCTTTGCCGCATTAAGTTGCTCTGTCAGTTCTGCATTTTCTGTTTTGTACAAGGCTAATTGTTGTTCAAGGTTCTCCAGCATCTGGCTGGTAATCGTCAGCTTAGTCACCGAATCATCTTGCTGAACCGATAGCACTTCACGCGCACTCTTCAAGGCAGCGACATCAGCCTGCAGTTGCGTGTTTTCCTGAGTTTTCTGTGAAAGCTGTTCATTAAGCGTTTTATTATCCAGCTGGAGTTGTGTGTGTTTATCCGCTAGTAAGGTAATCGCTAATCGTTCGGCTTGCAGCGACTGAAAATAATAGATCGCCGCTATGCCAGTGCCGATTGCAAGCATCAGCAATAAAGGCCAGATAATGTTAAGGACAAAATTACGGCGTTTTAAAAACGCTATCCATTCCTGAGCATAATCGGCATGGTATGAAGAATCGGGGCCTGTCATAGAATTACCTTGAAAACGAGATACTTTATTTTCATTATTTAATTTTATTCATCGCACAACGAGAGTTGCTTAAAGTTTAATTTTCATTCAGGATTATTTTGTCTGATTCAAACGAACCTTAAGATACACTAATGCTGAATCCAGTTCGACAGCTTACGCTGCTTTTGTTCTATAACTGTAGCGTAAATGATTGCTTCGGAAAGTAAATTTGTAATTTTTTCCAGTTCTTTAGAACCACTATGACAGAAGTACAG
Organism: Oleiphilaceae bacterium; assembly: GCA_041592735.1. Classification (GTDB taxonomy): domain Bacteria; phylum Pseudomonadota; class Gammaproteobacteria; order Pseudomonadales; family Oleiphilaceae; genus PZPK01. The sequence continues at coordinate 2,535 of JBFHPN010000178.1, forward strand.
CCTCATGCTTGATAAAGATCTCCTCATGTCTGATTTATATTTGAAAGCTGCCCAGACCCAATTCGGGCAATCTATCATGCAAACATTGAACCTTCCAAAGCCGCTTTATTTAAAACGTGAAGAATCGGCCTCTCTGCGCATTCCTGCGGGTAATTACTTGCTGGCAGGCTGCCCAAAATCCTTTTGTTTGAGTTCGGTGCTAAACACCCTGCACTTGCCTGAGATTAATCTGGATTTCTTTGAAGGTGCCACGGTAAATTTTTCTGAACGCCCGAAAGCTTCAGAAAACTATTCAAACACACGAAGTGTCACAACGCTCTCTGAAGCCGGGTATAACGCCCTTATATTTGATGCGACTGGTGCCGGAGACACGCTTCAGTTAGCCAGTATCTATGAATATTTTCACGGGGCGTTAGGTGCATTAAACACAAACGGAAAAATACTCATTCTCGCGCAAGATCCGCAGCAACTTAACGATCCACTAGCATCATCGGTACAGGCTTCAATTATAGGTTTCTGTAAATCTCTGGCAAAAGAATGTGGCAGACGCGCGATAAATTGTAACGTGCTTTATGTTCAAAAGGGTGCGCAAAAATATCTAGATAGCAGCCTGGCATTTTTTCTGTCCGGCAAGTCCGCGTTTATTACGGGCCAATCTGTGACGATAGCCAGCCATACCTTAAAACAGACTTCAACGATGTCGGACAAGCCGCTTGCAGGCAAAAATGCCTTGGTCACAGGCGCGGCTAATGGCATCGGGCGAGAAACAGCATTGTTACTGGCCCGTGATGGTGCTCATGTAATTTGCCTTGATATCCCCCATAACAAAGAGTCGAATAAGGCGCTTGCCGAACAGCTTAATGGGCTCGCGTTGGACATTGATCTGCTCAAGGCAGATGCAGTGGAACAAACCTACAAAGCCTTAGCCAGCCAAATCGGCAAGCTTGATATCGTGGTGCATAATGCAGGCATTACTCGCGATAAAACGCTGACAAAAATGAGCAGAGAGCAATGGGATCAGGTATTAACGCTCAATTTTGAACGGATTGTAGCCCTCAACCAACGCTTTATAGAGCAAGCCTTTTTCAATGAGCATGCACGAATTGTCTGTATTTCTTCAATTTCGGGCATCGCCGGGAACTTTGGGCAAACTAACTATGCCTGCTCTAAAGCAGGAATAGCCGCCTATGTTGAGCGATTTTCACAATCCACCAGCGCCAAGAAGAACAGCGGTATGACAATAAATGCCATAGCACCGGGGTTTATTGAAACACAAATGACCCAAAGCCTGCCCTTTTTATCGAGAGAGCTTGGCAGACGCTTGAATGCCTTTTCGCAGGGAGGCTTACCCCTTGATGTTGCGGAAGCAGTGGCTTATTTTTGCCATCCGGCCTCACACTGTTTAAACGGAAATCTGTTAAGAGTCTGCGGACTGAACCTATTAGGTAAGTAAAACGTCCGCAGAAGGATTCACCACTTTATGAGGAATCACCACTTTATTCAGCATGAATAGCCAGAATCTTTAGCGGATCAATGCGCACATCAAACCAGTTCATTCGCCAGTCGAGATGAGGGCCTGTCGCACGGCCACCCTTTCCTACTTTGGCGATTAACTGGCCTTGTTGAATCATTTGTCCTTCCTCAACAAGGATTTCACTTAAATGTAAAAAGCTTGAGGACACGCCATAACCGTGATCTATCATCAGCGTGCCCCCTGAATAAAACATATCTGCATGCGTCAAGGTCACCTTTCCGGAGGCGGGTGCATAGACGGGCGCTCCCACCGGCCCGGCATAATCAACCCCGTAATGGGGTCTTTTAGGTGTGCCGTTATAAATTCGCTGGCTGCCATACACCCCTGTGATCGAGGCATCCATAGGCGCTTTGAACGTTTGCAGAAAATAGGTAAGATCGCTGTCGACAGAACGCGCGCGATCAATTAACGCGTTTTCCTCACGGATACGAGCCAGATTCTCAGGATCGGGGTCGACCGTTTTCTGTGGCACCCCTTTCACATGCTGCAAGCGATACTCTCGCTTAGTTAATTCCAGCACCTGCTTTATATCCTCCTGGCCTTTGCGCTTAAGCAGTAACGTCTGCTGAAGTTCCGCATCCCGTCCGAAGCCAATAAGGAATTCACCAGATGGCGTCGATTTAACCGGGCTATCATTGAGCCAGAGCTGGCTGTTCAGCGGTAATTTTCCGATTAGTGCGCTACCTTGGGTGCGCTCACCTTTTAGTGATAACAAGGTGGCCAATTCGGGTTTATCGGCAACAGGTGCTTGCGCTGACAAACTCAAGGGCAACACAAGCAACATTAAAAACAGGCCAATCCACTGGCATTTACTCTTTATCTTCATCTGATTTTGCTCTTAATTCATCTAATTTGTTTTTGATCAGATCGAACATGGTGGCTTCTTTATGCTTGGTTTGGCGATCCTGAAGTTTAAAGCCGGAAGGGATGCCGGTGAGTATTTCTAAGGCTTCACTTACATGTTCTATGGCATAAATATGGAATTTACCTTTGGCGACAGCATTTAAAACCTTGGCGTTGAGCATAAGATTAATGATGTTGCTTCTTGGTAATAAAACCCCTTGTTTGCCACTCAGGCCAATTAGTTCACAGGCATCAAAAAAACCTTCAATTTTTTCATTCACACCGCCAACCGCCTGAACTTCACCAAATTGGTTTACCGAGCCTGTTACTGCAAAATTCTGCATAATCGGAACATCCGCCAAAGATGAAAGCAAGGCACAGAACTCTGCGACGGATGC
>JBFHPN010000179.1:0-5289 GCA_041592735.1 Oleiphilaceae bacterium
ACAGCAGCCTGCATCGATGGCTGCATGAATATCGCCTTTACTGACGTTGTGACAGGAACAGATAGTGGCCGCCATGGGTAAGGCACCTGCGCCCAGCGCAACAGGTTGATTCCCTTCTGTTTGCGGAAGAATCATATTCTCTGGCTGAGCGGGTAGCTCTATTTTGTTTAGAAAGTATTGCAATAATGTATCGTAATCCGAGCAGTCACCCACCAGAACGGCACCAATCAGATGATTATCTGCATCAACATTGATCCTTTTGTAAACTTCGGCTTTTTCATCGCTGTAGATGTATGAAATCGCACCTTGCGTTTTTCCATGAGCGTCGCCGATAGAACCGACATCAACCCCCAAAAGCTTCAGTTTGGTGCTCATATCAGCACCTTTGAAAGACGGTTTTTCTTCTAACTGACTGAATTGTTGAGCGGCGACCTCAGCCATTCGATAACCCGGTGCCACCAGACCATAAATGAAATTACCATAGGAGGCGCACTCACCGATTGCGTAAATGTCTGAGTCAGAAGTGCGGCAGTGGTAATCGACGACGATACCGCCGCGCTCACCGATTTCGAGATCTGCTTTACGGCCAAGCTGATCATAGGGTCTGATACCGGCAGAGAATACAATCATATCTGTATCAAGATGTGTCTCATCGGCAAAATGCATTCTGAGTTTGGTATTTTCGCCCTTGTCACTGATCAGGCTGGTTGCTTTCTGGGTGTGAACTTTTACACCGAGTGCTTCGATTTTTCGACGCAGCATTTTACTTCCGATGTCATCTAGTTGAACGCCCATCAGGCCGGGGGCAAATTCAACAACATGCGTTTCGAGCCCAAGGTTTTTAAGCGCATTCGCACATTCCAGCCCCAGAAGACCGCCACCAATGACAACGCCAATTTTAGAATCTTTAGCACAGGATTTAATTTCACCCAGATCATCAATCGTTCGGTAACTTAAACATTCTTTTCGTTCTGAGCCTTTAATAGGGGGGACAAACGCGTATGACCCTGTTGCCAGTACCAGCTTGTCATAGTCAAAATGACGGCCTTTTTCAGTAAGGACTTGTTTCTTCTCTCGGTCTATCTTGGTGACGGCTTCGCCAAAGTAGGCTTTAACACCCGCTTCTTGATAATATTCACGTGTTGTCAGTGATAATTCTTGTGGTGATTTACCCGAAAAAATCTCAGATAAGTGGACGCGGTCGTAAGCGGGTCTGGTTTCGCTGCCTAGCACAGTCATTTCTACATCTTGCTTTGATTGAATCATCTGCTCTACAAAATGATGTCCAACCATGCCGTTGCCAACAACTACCACTTTAAGTTTTTTCATACCGATATCCTAAAGATGTTTTGATAAATCTGAATGTCTATCCACAGTACGTAATGAATACCTATTTACCCTCTAAAGACGGGTGTTCTAAAAGGCATTGAAGATGCTGTGGATCTAAGTCTTTGATATTGCAGGCATCGTGCCAATAATCGGGATTTGTGTCTAAGTTATTGAAATAAAGTTACTATTTATCTTATTTATGTTTGTTATTTTATTTCCGAATCTGCTTTATGCTTTATAAGGGTGCGTGATTAAATTGAACCGAGTTATTGAGCACTTATTTAGTGCTTTTATGCATCTCGTGTTTTTTTGATGCACGTTATCTTTTGTGGATGTTTAACTAACTTACTGAATTGTAATTGGTTTTTGGTTTGGTTGTTTTATTGCATTTTTTATCTTAATTCTACCTATGAAATAACAGTTGAGATGCCCTGTTTTTATAAAAGTATGGATGTTTTGATTGCATATTGTTTTAGGTCAGGATAACACGAATAAACCGCCTTTTATTTCCTGTTGGTCATGGTTTCAGATCGGGCGCTGAGACAGAATGCTGTGTGTTAGGATGAGATTGTTTGATCGGAAGGTTTTTACTTGTGTAGAGACTTGGCGTTTTGTGCGGTATTTACGTAAAATGCGCAAAATTTTTCAAGGTAATTGAGTATGTCTGTCGAAACATTTGAAACACTCTCCTTATATGTTCTGGTTGGAGGGTTAATTATCTACATGGGCTTCATCGTCTGGGATCTGGCTAAACGTTCAAATGCCGGAAAATTTGGCACAGGTGTATTATTTTTTGCACTTGGTTTGGGCGTTTTTGGCTTTATAGCTAAAACCATCATAGTTGAACTGATGGGACTCTAGTATTTTTGCTCAACTTTGATGCCTGGATTGGTTTATATACCACTTTGTGGGTAGTGGTGAACCATATTGATGCGTCTTCAGCATTTTCCCCAGATACGCTCTGCTTCCTCAATAAATGCTATCGCTGCATGGCTTAAATTCTTTTTCCGGTATGAAATAGCACCAAGTTTTCGATTAACCGGGTATTTCGTTTCTGATCTGGTAAATTTATCGGATAAAGGCAGTACATAAAGGCTCTCGTCTATCATCGTATTCGGCAACACCGACCACCCCATATCCACAGAGGCCATCATTTTCATGGTTTCCAGATAATTCGTTGGAATGCTGGCGCGTAACTTTAGTTTATTTTGCTTAAATATTGCCTCGACAACGCGATACGTTAACGTTGATTTGGAGGGGAGTATCGCATTGTGTTTTGATAGTTCAGAGGGTTGAATGGTTGAAAGGTGTCTCAGAGGGTGCCCCATGCCACATATAAAACTCATAGGGTCATCCCATTCGAGATGACAGTGATATTCTTTGTTCAGGTTATCCGGAATGGTAATAAAGGCCAGATCCGCAAGATTATCTTTAAGCAGGGGAGCTGCACTTTCTGAGTCCAGAAAGTTTAGTTTTAAATCTACTTCAGGATAGCGTTTGCTGAAATTTTTCAATATTAACGGTAAACGATGCAGGCCAATATGATGGCTGGCTACAATTCGTAATTGGCCTGAAATGCTGTAATGAATATTTTTGACGGCTAAGGTCGCATTGTCGATCTCATGCAAGACATTCAGTGCATGGGGCAAAAGTGCTTCTCCCGCTTCGGTTAGCAGGATGGAGCGTTGCAGGCGCTCTAATAACTTAACACCCAGTTGGCTTTCAAGGTTTTGAATTCGCTTGGTAATCGCTGGCTGTGTCAAATTCAGTTTGTTGGCAGCTTTAGAAAATGACTGTTCTTTTATAGTGGTAACAAAGGCAATAAGAGCATCTATATCCATAGGTATTCCAATTAGGAATGAATTATATAAAAAATATGAATTTGTTTTATTCTAGTACGGGGAGTAGGATTAAGCCATAGGTTCAGCATAAAGACCCGTTTGATTAGATTCATCTTCCAGCATTTGATGATCTACTCACAAAACGCTGACCGACTTACCCTAATTGCATAGCTATAAAATAGATGCATAGCCTTTAAAATGATATTGCTCTTCAGAGGAAACCGGAATGGCAGGCAAAACCTTATATGATAAATTGTGGGATGACCACTTGGTAAAAGAGCGTGAAGATGGCTCATCCATTATTTATATAGATCGACAATTATTGCATGAAGTGACCTCACCTCAAGCATTTGAGGGCTTGCGTCTGGCCAATCGTAAACCTTGGCGTATCGATGCGAATTTGGCGACACCAGATCACAATGTTCCTACCACAGATCGTTCTGAAGGTGTTCAGGGTATTGTGGATCCGGTATCCCGTATCCAGGTCATGACGCTTGATGACAACTGCGACGATTTCGGTATTCTGGAGTTCAAGATGCAGGATGCCAGACAAGGTATTGTGCACGTAGTGGGTCCTGAACAAGGTGCGACACTGCCTGGCATGACAGTAGTTTGCGGTGATTCACATACCTCGACTCATGGTGCTTTTGGTGCGCTTGCTCATGGTATTGGAACCTCGGAAGTCGAACATGTCCTGGCCACACAGACTTTAATCCAGAAAAAAATGAAGAATATGCTGGTCAGGGTGAATGGCAAGGTTGCAGAAGGAATAACCGGTAAGGATATCGTACTGGCGATAATCGGAAAAATCGGAACAGCGGGTGGCACAGGGTATGCCATAGAATTTGGCGGAGAAGCGATTAAGCAGTTATCCATGGAAGGCCGAATGACGGTCTGTAATATGGCAATTGAGGCGGGAGCGCGTGCAGGCTTGATTGCTGTAGATCAAACCACTATTGATTACGTAAAAGGCCGTACATTTGCACCAAAGGGTGCGTTGTGGGATATGGCAGTCAGTAACTGGCTGCAACTTCACAGTGACCCTGATGCCGTGTTCGATAAGGTGATTGAGATAGATGGTTCATCGATAAAGCCACAAGTTACCTGGGGTACTTCTCCGGAAATGGTGGTGGCCATTGATCAATGTATTCCTCGGCCAGAAGAGGAAAAAGATCCGGTGAAACGGGAAAGTATTGAACGTGCACTTAAATATATGGGTCTGCAGGCAGGTATGCCTGTCAAAGATATTAAAATAGACAGTGTGTTTATTGGGTCTTGCACCAATTCCCGCCTTGAGGATTTGCGTGCTGCGGCTTCGATCATTAAGGGGAAAAAGAAAGCTGCCCATATCAAGCAGGCTTTGGTTGTGCCTGGTTCTGGTTTAATCAAACAACAGGCAGAAAAAGAGGGTTTGGATAAAATATTTACAGATGCAGGTTTAGAGTGGCGTGAGCCGGGTTGCTCAATGTGTTTGGCGATGAATGCTGACAAACTTGCTCCCGGTGAGCACTGTGCAGCCACATCAAATCGTAATTTTGAAGGGCGCCAGGGCTTTGGAGGTCGTACTCACCTTGTCAGCCCTGCTATGGCGGCTGCCGCTGCTATTGCTGGTCACTTTGTAGATATTCGCGACCTTTAATCTGAGGATCTTACTATGAAAAAATTTACTACACTGACTGGTTTGGTCGCCCCCCTGGACCGGGCTAATGTTGATACAGACATGATTATTCCAAAGCAGTTTTTGAAATCGATTAAACGAACCGGTTTTGGTCAGAACTTATTCGACGAATTACGCTATCTGGATGAAGGCCAGGCTGATCAAAGTTGTGAAGGGCGCCCTTTGAATGACGAGTTCGTGCTGAATCAAGCGCGTTATCAGGGTGTGAGTATCTTGCTTGCTCGCCAGAATTTCGGCTGCGGCTCTTCGCGTGAACATGCTCCATGGGCCTTGGATGACTATGGTTTCAGATGTGTAATAGCGCCAAGTTTTGCTGATATTTTCTTTAATAACTGCTTTAAAAATGGCTTGTTACCTATTGTTTTAAAAGAAGAAGAGGTTGATGAGTTATTTAATGAAACGTTTAAAACTGAGGGCTATCAAATCACTATTGATTTGCCT
>JBFHPN010000180.1:0-5267 GCA_041592735.1 Oleiphilaceae bacterium
ACTTTTTTCGTCAGCACTGTGTTTTCTTATTGGCAACCAAGCCTTTTGAGAATCGTGCCAAAAACATTCACTTGTCAAAAAGTAATCATCGACTATGGAAAAGACCTACCAACCTAGTGACATTGAACAATCCTGGTATCAAACCTGGGAACAGAACGGATATTTCAAGCCTTCGAATCAGGGCCCGTCTTACACAATTATGATCCCCCCGCCAAACGTCACCGGCAGTTTACATATGGGTCATGCTTTCCAGGATTCAATCATGGATGCTCTGACTCGCTATCACCGGATGAAAGGCCATAATACACTTTGGCAGGTTGGCACCGATCATGCGGGAATCGCTACCCAAATGGTCGTTGAACGTAAATTGGCCGCAGAAGAAGGCAAAACCCGACATGAGCTTGGGCGCGATGCATTTTTGGACAAGATCTGGGAATGGAAAGAAGAATCTGGCGGTACCATTACCCGACAGCTGCGTCGCCTGGGCGCCTCGGTAGACTGGGACTATGAGCGCTTCACCATGGACGAAGGCTTCTATAAAGCCGTTCAGGAAGTATTTGTTCGACTTTACAAGGATGATTTGATTTACCGTGGCAAGCGACTGGTCAATTGGGACCCAAAACTGCATACGGCTATTTCTGATCTGGAAGTTGAAAATAAAGATAAGAAAGGCCATATGTGGCATTTTCGTTATCCGCTTGCCGATGGCCTGACAACCGAAGAAGGCAAGACCTATATTGTAGTCGCCACTACCCGCCCGGAAACCATGCTTGGCGATACCGGCGTGGCGGTGAACCCAAATGACCCGCGCTATCAGAAACTGATCGGCAAATATGTTGTGTTGCCTCTGGTGAATCGACGAATCCCCATTGTGGGAGATGATCACGCGGACATGGAAAAAGGCACCGGCTGTGTCAAAATCACCCCGGCACACGACTTTAATGATAACCAGGTCGGCAAACGCTGCAATCTGGCAATGATCAATATCTTCGATAAAAATGCGGCCATTCTTTCAAAAGCCGAAATCTATGATGCCCAGGGCAATCCAAGTGATGCTTACGATACGGCACTGCCGGCTGAATTTATTGGCATGGATCGTTTCGAAGCACGAAAAGCAATCGTCAGCGCGCTAGAAGAACAAGGGCTGGTTGAAGACATTAAAGAACATGATCTTGTTGCGCCCTATGGCGATCGTTCCGGCGTCATCATCGAGCCGCTTCTGACAGATCAATGGTTTGTGCGTGCGGCTCCCTTAGCGGAACCGGCAATTAAAGCGGTCGAAGATGGCGATATCCAGTTTGTTCCCAAACAATACGAGAATATGTATTTCTCCTGGATGCGTGATATTCAGGACTGGTGTATCTCCCGCCAGCTATGGTGGGGCCATCGCATTCCCGCCTGGTACGATGACGCTGGCAATGTCTATGTCGGCCGAACGGAAGATGAAGTCCGCAAAGAATACAAGCTGGCAGACTCGCTGACACTCTCCCAGGATGAGGATGTGCTGGACACCTGGTTTTCCTCCGCCCTGTGGACCTTCGGCACACTCGGCTGGCCAGAAGCCACTGAACGCCTGAAAACCTTCCATCCGACAGATGTTCTGGTCACCGGCTTCGATATCATTTTCTTCTGGGTAGCCAGGATGATCATGATGACCCTCCACTTCATGAAAGATGAAGATGGCAAAGCCCAGGTTCCCTTCAAGTATGTTTATGTGACTGGCCTGATCCGTGACGAACATGGCGATAAGATGTCCAAGTCCAAGGGTAACGTTCTCGATCCTCTGGATATGATTGATGGTATTGCTCTTGAGGATCTGGTCGAAAAACGCACCGGCAACATGATGCAGCCGCAACTGGCTGAAAAAATTGCCAAACGAACACGCCAGACCTTCAGTGAAGGTATCGCTGCGCACGGTACAGATGCCTTGCGATTTACACTGTATTCACTGGCGTCTACCGGTCGCGATATCAACTGGGATATGAAGCGCCTTGAAGGTTACCGTAACTTCTGTAATAAAATCTGGAACGCTGCCCGTTATGTATTAATGAACACCGAAGAACATAATTGCGGGCAAAATGCTGAGACTTACGAATTATCGCTGGCAGATAAATGGATTATCTCCCGTCTGCAACAAACCGAAGCGGCGATTGAAAAACAAGTGGGTGATTTTCGTTTGGATTTAGCCTCGCAAACCCTGTATGACTTTATCTGGAATGAATACTGCGACTGGTATCTGGAACTCTCCAAGCCGATTCTGAACAGCGCCGAAAGTAGCGATATCCTTAAATTAGGGACACGCCGAACTCTGGTGCGAGTGCTTGAGGCTATTCTGCGCCTGGCACATCCGTTTATTCCGTTTATCACCGAGGAAATTTGGCAGCGCATCGCACCCCTGGCCGGAAAGTCAGGCGCCACTATCATGAATCAGCCCTACCCTGTTCAGGATGCTTCAAAAATTGACACCAAGGCACTGGGTGATGTCGAATGGCTGAAGGGTGTCATACTGGCAATACGTAATATCCGTGGTGAAATGGACATTTCTCCCGCCAAAGCCATTCCCGTGTTGCTCCGGGGCGGCAATGCCGAAGACCAGCGACGCTTTAACGAAAATAGCAATTTTATCCAATCATTGGCGAAGCTGGAAAGCATGCAATGGTTGGGTGAAGCTGACGCACCGATGAGTGCCACTCAATTAGTGGGCGCCATGGAAGTATTGGTCCCCATGGCGGGATTAATTAATGTCGAAGCAGAAGCGGCAAGATTGAACAAGGAAATTGATAAAGCAGCCAAAGAAATCGGCCGTTTGCAAGGCAAGCTTGGCAACGAAAAATTTGTGAGCAATGCGCCACAAGACGTGGTCGCCAAGGAGCAAGAGAAACTGCAGGAAGCACAGGCACAGCATAGCAAACTGCAAGAACAGCTTGCTAAGCTCAGTGCATTATAAACACTGAATGGCCGTTATCTCCATTCTTGGTGCCGGTGCCATGGGCTGCCTTTGGGCAACCCATCTGCACCGACATCTGTTGAATGCTGCTGATTTCACCACCCCAAACACATTACAGTTCATTTCGACGAAACCCAAACCGCCGAGGCACATTGGTGTTTCGCTGCACAGCCCTTTTTTAACTGGCAGACCAGAAGACTTTAGGCTCGAACTGCCAGTAATCACCCCCAGCGAATTGCAAGTCACGCCCAGCAAAAGTGAATCGAAGCCGATTCATATCATTCTATTGTGCACCAAGAGCTACCATGCCACCGAGGCAGTTGTATCCCTTAAGCCCTATTTGAATCAACACTGTTATCTGGTGCTATTCCAAAATGGCCTGGGTAGCCAGCACGCTATAATCGAAGCGCTTCCTGACATTCCCCTGTTTGCGGCCGTCTCCACTGAAGGCGTAAATCGCCAGGCTAATGGCATACTGGTGCATGCGGGCAAAGGGCTGACGCGTATCGGCCCACTGAATGACGCGGCAATGCATCCCAATGTCACTGAAAGCTGCCTTAAAGCCCTTAACTTTCCAGGATTGAAAACCCAGGCCTGTGCTGATATCTGGTCAGCATTATGGGAAAAACTCGCTATCAACTGCGCCATTAACCCTTTTACCGCACTCCTGGATTGCCCGAATGGTGCGATTAAAGACACAGCTCTGTTTCAGGAAAACTGGCCCTTACTGAAACGCGAACTCAGCGCCATGCTCCATCAAGCAGGCTTAAACATCAGCATGCAAGAACTTGAAGCCTGCGTATTTCAGGTGATCAACAATACCCGCACAAACATTTCGTCCATGCTTCAGGATAAAAGAGCAAACAGAAAAACTGAAATTGACGATATTAACGGCTTTGCAGCCCGTTATTTAGCAGACCATGGTTTGAGTAACACAGTGAATCAGATGTTATGCGCTAAGGTGACACACAGCTCGATAATATAAGAAGACCGTACATCTATGTTTTTTCGATGGTTTTCAACACCCTGAATATCAGATGCCTTTGAACATCCTCGCGCTGTATATTTCTTTAAGGGAATCCACAAGTGTTAGTTTTCCTGCATCGGGGTGATTCGGATTAAACACCGCGATATTTTCAAGACCAGCTGGTACGGCCGCACTGGGCACAATGAGCAGCACTTTTTCATTACGCTTTAACCATGCCGAACCCCGCTCTTGGCTTGCATAGGAATGCGGATAACTATTCCATTCAGCTGGCAGCTCTGAGATGGGCCATTGATCATAGCCAACCCCTTTAAGCTGATATTTGGCCAGCCGATAACTTTTCGGCACTAAGCGTGGCGAAGGCAAATAATTAGCCATTTCGAGCATGGCAACTGCCGGAGACAAGGTAAAATAGATAACCGGAAATCCAGGCAGATTCCACCGGGCACCATCACGATAGCTGGCACCCAACCCGGACAAATTATTCAGAAACTGCTCCGGTCCGATGCGGTACAAATCCATCAGACAAACTCGCCAAACTCTATCTTGCGCAGCGCATGCAGAACAATCTCACGCCCCTTGAAGGTATCACATAGATGAATGGGTTTTTCATTGCCCAGGGCCGGTATCGTGCTATTCATCCACTCGTTAGCCAACTCGAAATTACCGAACACACGTTCGGCGGTGAGAAACAGATTAATGGTATCCAGTATTTTTTCAGACTGCCCTTCATCAAGCGATTTACGTTTGTAAAAACGGCTTAAGTTAGTTGAAGACGTTTCCAGCAGTTTAGTAAACAATTCTCGGTGCCCGTAGAGCATCACAGCCTGTTTTAACACCTCACCCGACAAGCCTTTACGTGCAAAACGAATATATTCACTCTGATCATTAAAGACCGAAGAAGGTATATCGATATCTTGAACAATACTGATTGGCGAGACCTGGCTCATAATGAACACTCTATTCAAATGACTTTACAACACAAATCATACATCACTTTGATGCCAAAGTATCGTAAAAAATACGTGCACCATTTAATAAAAACAGCATGCTTTCTGAGTCTTCAACTCTTTACTTGATCAGGTATCATTTACTGGCGGACTATTCTTTAAGTAACAACTGAGCAAAGCCATCAATAATTAAGTCAGGCTGATACGAAGACAGATCCTCTCCCTGATGGTAACCATAAGAGACACAGACGATTGGAATCCTCGCCGCTTGGGCCGCTTTAATATCACTGACAGAATCCCCCACCATCATCGCCTCACCAGCCCTACAACCAACAGCGTTCAGACAATATAAAAGCTGGGCCGGGTCGGGCTTTTTGGCCATAAG
>JBFHPN010000181.1:0-5256 GCA_041592735.1 Oleiphilaceae bacterium
GAAACCCGATACCTGAGCCCTGAAGAAATAGCGGAAAAAAAGGCAAAATTCGAAGCTGATCTGGCGCAATTTTGTAAGCCCTGATTCTCACTCGCCATAAAACAAAAAAACCGGCAACTGCCGGTTTTTTTTGTTGCATAACATGTAATTATTTTACATCAGCAACTGTTTTCAATGGATAATGCGCAGGATAAGGGAAACGCGCCGCACCCGAATCTACAGCAGCTTTAGCAACCGCCGCAGAAACAACACCCAGCAAACGCTCATCCAGAGGCTTAGGAATAATATACTCCTTACCATAACTTAAAGGAGCACCACCATAAGCATCAATCACCGCCTGTGGAACCGGCTCTTTTGCAAGATCTTTAATCGCATTTACTGCTGCAATTTTCATCTCTTCATTAATAACCTTGGCACGCACATCGAGCGCACCACGGAAAATGAATGGAAACCCTAAAACATTATTCACCTGATTAGGATAATCAGAACGGCCTGTCGCCATAATCAGATCACTTCTCGCCGCCAACGCTGTTTCAGGCTTGATCTCAGGATCTGGATTGGAGCACGCAAAGATAACAGGATTTGGCGCCATGCGATTCAGGTCTTCCACAGACAGCAAATCCGGACCCGACAGACCAACAAACACATCTGCACCGTCACAGGCATCAGATAATGTACGCTTATCAGTATCATTAGCAAACATGGCTTTGTACTGGTTAAGATCATCACGACCTGAGTGAATTACACCTTTTCGATCCAGCATATAGATATTTTCAGACTTCATACCACAGCTGATCAACAGCTTCATACACGCAATTGCAGCAGCACCAGCGCCCAGACAGACAACTTTAGCATCTTCAATTTTCTTACCTTGCAGCTCAAGCGCATTAATCATACCCGCCGCTGTCACAATCGCAGTACCATGTTGATCATCATGGAAAATAGGAATATTACACTGCTCAATCAACACACGTTCTATTTCGAAACACTCTGGCGCTTTGATGTCTTCCAGGTTGATACCACCAAAGGTCTCAGCGATCCTTTTTGTTGTATCAATAAATGCCTGTGGGCTTTCTGCATCTACTTCAATATCAAATACATCAATACCTGCGAAACGCTTGAAAAGGACACCCTTTCCTTCCATAACAGGCTTACTTGCCAATGGCCCAAGATTACCTAAACCCAAGATTGCAGAACCATCTGAAATTACTGCGACCAGGTTTCCCTTTGCCGTATACTTATATGCATTCTCAGGATCAGCAGCAATTTCTCTTACTGGCGCAGCAACACCCGGACTATACGCCAAAGCCAAATCTTTTGCCGTTGCAGTCGGCTTGGAAATTTCTACACTGATTTTACCCGCTCTAGGATTAGCGTGATATTCGAGAGCCGCTTTTTTTAATTCATCTGACATATTTTGTACCGTTTAACCTTGAATTGTAGACATTAAGCCTGAAATTTTAGGCAAATATTATTGCCCACCCTAAAAAACGCATTATGACATCAGAAGCAAATAACTCACAAACGACGCGCACAACATGCTTTTAAAGAAAGACCCAGAAAGATTCGAAGGAATTATCTGAACCTTGCCAACCAGGTAGATTTACGTCCATAAGGATACAGACAAAAAAAGAGCGTACAACGCTCTTTTCTCAGTAAATCTTCTTCGAGCGATTCCTTAGCTACCGATCCGGCTACCGAAACGCTTCTTAAACTTATCGATACGACCACCGGTATCCATTACTTTCTGCTTACCTGTAAAGAAAGGATGACAAGCAGAACATACGTCCAGCGTTAAATCTTTGCAAAGAGTTGAGCGTGTTTTAAACACATTACCACAACCACATTTTGCTTCTATTTCCTGATAATCAGGATGAATACCTTCTTTCATACCACACCTCAAATTAAATTATGCCGCCACCGAATGTATTGATAACTGATCACACAGAATTGATCCGGCACCGCACAAGGAAAAACAGCCTGACTTGTAGAAGTGATCCAGACATCTTACAAAAATCACAATTAAAGCTTCAGCCAATTTTAAGACGGCGCATATTAACAAATTAAGCATAATTAGCAAGTATCGTTTTTTTCAAAAAGGGGATAGTCTAGTATTATTTTGTAAATACTTAATAAAAATCACACCATGATCATATCAGTTGCCGTACCCGTTCCTCTTTATAATGTATTCAGCTACCTGCTCCCGGAAAATCTCCCCGATGATAGATCACACGAATCCTGTCATGTCAGAACAGGCTTTCGGGCGTTAGTGCCCTTTGCCGGAAGACACCTTGTCGGCGTAATTGTTGACATAAATAGCGAGCCCACTACCGAACAAGCTTCTTTCAAATTAAAGCGCGCATTACAAATTCTTGATAGCGAACCCTGCCTACCCTCACCCATCTACCAACTTATAAGATGGGCGAGCCAGTATTACTGCCACCCTCTTGGAGAGTGCATGCACACGGCGCTACCCACTGCACTAAGACGCATTCCAAAAGCATCCAAAACACCAGAAACCTTAACGATTTCCAAATGGTCCCGTACTGAAAAAGAGTATATTGATAATAAACGTTCGCCAAGCCAAAACAAACTTATCGCGCTTTTTGATAGCCGACCCACCGGAATTTGGCAGGATGCCATCAAACTGATGGGCTTCTCTGTCAGCCAATTAAATAATCTCGAAAAAAAAGGTTTCCTGAAAAAAGAATCCATAGACCCACTCAGCGCAGAACTGGATAGTCGCCCGGCCCTCGCTACCCAATCACATACACTGAATGAAGAACAATTAAGCGCAGTCGAGAAACTGGCCTCTCACAACCAGCACTTTAGCGTACATTTAATCCATGGTGTCACGGGGAGCGGCAAAACAGAGGTCTATATTGAAATCGCCAAGAAACATCTGAGCACAGGCAAACAAGTACTGATACTTATACCGGAGATCAATTTAACACCGCAAACACTCTCACGCTTCCAATCTCAGCTTGAATCTGCCATCGGGCTAATACACTCCTCGATGACCGATAAAGAAAAACTAACCATGTGGCATCTGGCAAAAAAAGGTATAGCGCGAATCATCATTGGCACCCGTTCCGCCATCTTCACCCCGTTTGCTGACCTTGGCCTGATCATCATCGATGAGGAGCACGACAGCTCCTACAAACAAAATGAGGGATTCAGATATTCTGCCAGAGACCTCGCTGTCAAGCGCGCCCAAATCGAAAATATTCCAGTCATCCTCGGCTCAGCCACCCCCTCTCTGGAATCTTTACTAAATGCAAAACAACATAAATACCACTACCTGACCCTCAAAAACAGAGCGGGAGATGGACAACCCCCATCAATTCAACTCATTGATATAAAAAGCAGAGCGATCGAGCATGGTTGCTCACGACCATTAATCGCACGCATCAGAACAGAACTGAACAACAATAACCAAGTCATCCTGTTTCAAAACAGAAGAGGCTATTCGCCCACACTGCTATGCGACAACTGCGGCTGGATAGCGCAATGTCCTAATTGCGACGCAAGACTTACCCTGCATAGCAAGCCTATCCAATTGCACTGCCATCATTGCGATTTTAAAGCCCCACTAATGCACCGATGCACGCAATGCCATAGCAACACGCTTAAACCCATCGGAACCGGCACCGAACGAATCGAAGTCGGGCTTGCGGGTTTATTTCCCAACACACGGATTATTCGAATCGATAGAGACAACATCAAAAAGCAACACGATTTGAAGCAATTACTTGATGAAATAAATAGCGGCATACCTTGCATTCTTATTGGCACACAAATGCTTGCCAAAGGGCATGACTTTCACAACGTGACACTTGTTGCCATTATTGATGCCGATAACAGCCTGTTCAGTTCAGACTTCAGAGCCTTTGAGCAGAGCACCCAGCTTATGCTTCAGGTTGCAGGCAGAGCGGGAAGAGGCGCGAAACCAGGCTCTGTACTTATTCAAACAAAATATGCGGAACACGCCCTGTTTGAACCGATCATCGCCAACGACTACAACCTGGCCGCCATTAGAGAGCTAGAGGACAGACAAGCATCGGGACTCCCCCCCTTCAGCAAAATGATCGCCATCAGGGCAGAATCAGCGGATCAGACGATCAACGAGCATGCACTATTACAGTTAAAATACTTTTTAGTTGCCTCACTGAAACAAGCCCAATTAAGTCATCATTTTCTGGCAGGCCCTTTCGAGGCAGCCATGGCCAGAAAATCAGGAATCTATCGGAGCTATCTGCACATTTTTACGACTCACACTCACACCCGACAGCATTTACAACAAATCTTACCTGATGCCGCCCGCTCAATTAAAACAAAAGCTAAGATCATTATTGATGTCGACCCACAAGAATATATTTAAATCATATCAGCCCTTGTACATAAACAGATTCACCCCTGAACAGTTTCAATCAGGCTATGAATCATAGATAATACGCAACCATTCTTATACGTTTACTGACTTTTTCTCTGGAAGCACATGAAAGATCTTATCTCTGAACTTGTTCAACACGCTATTGATGCCTTGAAAGAAACAAACGAGTTACCTGCTGAACTCAACTATCGTATCAATATTGATGCCAGCAAAGACAAAACTCATGGTGACTTTGCATCTAATATCGCATTGGTACTAGCAAAACAGGCAGGTGAAGCGCCAAGAGCGTTAGCAGAAAAAATCGTCAGCAAACTTCGTCAAACTCCGCATGAATCGATAAAGAAAATAGAAATAGCCGGCCCTGGTTTTATTAATTTTTTTGTCGACAGTGCCAGTAATTTTCAGGTTATCCAGACCATCCTTGATAAAAAATCCAATTTTGGACGTGCAGAATCACCTCAGAACCTAAAATATCAAGTTGAATTTGTGTCAGCGAATCCTACCGGCCCCCTTCACGTCGGTCATGGTCGTGGTGCTGCATATGGCGCCTCGGCAGCAGACCTACTTGAAGCAGCAGGCTTTGAGGTAACCCGCGAATATTATGTCAATGATGCCGGCAGACAAATGAACATACTCGCTGCCAGCGTTTGGCTGCGTTACCTTGAAAGCTACTACACCTTGAACTTTCCGGTAAACGGCTATAAAGGTGACTACATTAATGCCATCTCTATCGATCTGAAAAACCAATATGGTGAACGCTTCCTTAAGGATCATGCAGAGGTGTTCTGTGATCTGCCAAAAGACGAAAATGAAGGTGGCGACAAAGAACTTTATATTGATGCGATTGTATCCAGAGCCAAAAA
>JBFHPN010000182.1:0-5236 GCA_041592735.1 Oleiphilaceae bacterium
ACTATTCAGAAGACGAAGTTAAGTCGATCGATTAAACGTCAGTCTTTTCAAAAAGGCATACTGTCTCCAAGACATATGCGTTTTTTATTTGTGCCTTTTTTTAGATAGAACCATCTCACCCCATTCATCCGCCCTAATCAAACTCTACTATACTTAGAGTCAGCGTTCATTGTTGACCCGCAGGAGAGTGATCATGCTTATAGGCGTGCCCAAAGAGATTAAAAACAACGAATTTCGAGTTGGCCTGACACCCAACTCCGTCAGCGAGCTTATCCATCATGGACATCAGGTATATATAGAAAAAGAGGCAGGGACAGGCAGCGGTTTTTCAGACCAGGAATACCAGCAAGTCGGTGCAACAATACTAAAGACACCCACTGAAATATTTGATGCAGCCGAGCTAATCATCAAGGTCAAAGAACCTCAGGCTTGCGAACGCTCATTACTTAAGGCAAAACATACCTTATTTACTTACTTGCACTTAGCGCCCGATCTACAGCAGGCAGAAGACTTGCTGGCGAGCCAGGCATGCAGCATTGCCTATGAGACCATTACCAACGCATCTGGCCAACTTCCCTTGCTGCTACCCATGTCTGAAATTGCAGGCAGAATGAGTGTTTTGCAAGGCGCTTACTACTTACAAAAAAGTCTGGCGGGTCGGGGTGTTCTGATTTCAGGGGCGCCGGGCGTCGAGCCGGCCACCGTAGTCATTATCGGGGCTGGCGTTGTCGGTTCAAATGCCTTACAGATTGCCAGCGGCATGGGCGCCAGAGTGCTGATACTCGACAAAAACATACAGTCTTTAAGGGTACTCGAACAGCGTTACGGTAACCGGATTCAAACCTTTTATGCCAACCGGGAAAACCTCGTTAGCTGCTTGAAACTAGCAGACATCGTGATAGGTGCAGTATTAGTGGCAGGTGACAATGCGCCCAAACTCATTTCGAGAAAGGATTTAAGCCTCATGAAGCCGCATTCGGTCATCGTTGATGTAGCGATTGACCAAGGAGGCTGCTTTGAAACCAGCCACCCTACAACGCATCAAGACCCGGTTTACAGCATTGATAACATCACGCATTACTGCGTTGCTAATATGCCCGGCGCTTTTCCACGAACGGCAACTGAAGCCTTAAATAATGCTACACTTCCCTATGCACTTGAATTGGCGGATAAGGGTATCCAGCATACGCTGCTAACTAAGCCCTTTATTCGGGAAGGCTTACATACCTGGAAGGGTCAACTATGTAACGAAGCGGTCGCCAAAGCACAGAACCGTCGTTTTGTAGATGCAGAAACTGCCTTAAAGCTTTAACAACGAACTTAGCCCATCCATTATAAATTGAATGGCAAGTGCCGCCAGGATAACACCCAGAAAACGCCTCAGGATTTCGTCACCGGTTTTACGCATCACTCGTTTCACATAAACAGATAAGCTCATGCAGGTAAAGGTCATGACACAGATAAGTAAAACCGCCGAAAAAATGGCTAATTGGGATGCCGCTGTCGATGCATTAGAAAAAAGCAATATGGCGACGGTTAATGAACCGGGGCCGGCAAGCAAGGGTATCGACATAGGGAACACCGACACATCTTCACGGGCATTGCGTTTTAACCGGAACTTCAACTCACTGGTAATCATTTGAAATGCCGTATAAAACAACAATAAGCCGCCGGATATTTTTAGCGCATCAATACTGATCCCAAGATAACCTAGAAAATCAGCACCATAATTACCAAACAGAATCAACAATAATGCCGAGATCAGACTGGCTTTAAACGCTTGGATAAGCCTCTCTTTATCAGAATGATCAGGCGTAATCGCGTTAAAGATCAGTGCCGTTCCGATGGGATCTATAATGACAAAAAGCGCGGTCAAAGCATTCAAAAATACCGGCATGTCCATTTCATTCACCTTATATCAAACATTCTCGCAATTAAAATTCCAATGCTCTCTAGAAAGCATAGTTGATCCTGATCAGTTAAGGCGGGAATATCAAAAAATCGGCTCGTCAGGCTGTATTTTTATGTAATAATACAAACCTTGTCTTATCACAAGCCACTAACCGCAAGGAAATGCAATGAGCTTAAAGTCTTTTCTGAAAGAAAAACTCGTCCCTAAAGAACTGGATGAGCAACTGGACCGGATTAAAAAACCGGTTGGCTCTTTAGGTTATGATCCCTGGGGCTTTAACACCGATACCAACAAAATTGTGATGGCCTTGTTCTCGGGTATTTACAATAAATATTTCAGAGTAGAAACCAACGGCATCGAGAATGTGCCGGATACAGGCCCGGTTCTTATTGTCGCCAATCACAGTGGTCAGCTTCCTATCGATGGCACCTTAATCGCCTATGCGATTGCAAACCGAAAAAAAAGCCCCCGTTTACCGCGCGCCATGATTGAACGGTTTTTCCCGACCGTTCCATTCTTGGGTAATTTTCTGAACCAGGTGGGTGCCGTTCTTGGCGACCCGGTTAATTGTGCGCGCATGTTGGATAATGGTGAAGCCATTGTGGTTTTTCCTGAAGGCATTAGAGGCTCTGGAAAACTCTATAAAGACCGTTATCAGCTACAACGCTTCGGAAACGGCTTTGTGCACCTGGCGATGAAACATAATGCTCCGATTGTACCTGTCGGCGTTGTTGGCTGTGAAGAAACGATTCCGGCTTTTGCGAACATAAAACCCTTAGCTAATTTATTAAAAGTACCTTATGTGCCAGTGGCCCTGCCCTTCATTTTTCCGGCAAAAGTTCATCTTAGCTTTGGAAAACCTATTGTTTTCAAAAATGAGGATTTAACCGAAGAACAAGTAACCCGACGTGTAGAAAAAGTAAAAAGTGCAATTAATGACTTAATCGCGAAAGGCCTTGATGAACGAAAAGGAATTTTTGAATGAGCAAAGAACAAGCCGCCACTCAGGCAAATGACACCACCAAAGCAGAGAAAAAATCCGGAGCAGGCTCACTTAGAGCCAGCCTGAACAAGCGTGTTGGCGATCGCAGAAAGCCACAAAAAAAGCAAACCGTTATGATTACCGGTGCAGCAGGTGCGTTGGCACAACAAGTCATCAACCGTTTACGGGACACCCATCATATTGTTGCCGTTGACTTCAGAAAATTAACCTACCATAGCGATGATATCCCTAGTTATAAAATAGATTTCACTAAGCGCGGTTTTGAAGATTTGTTCAAACATTATGAGTTCGACAGCGTTATCCATTTGGGGCGAATCACCTCATCGGAAGAAACGCGTATGCGTCGCTATAATGCCAATGTGCTGGGGACCCAAAAACTCTTGGATTTAAGTCACAAGTATGGCATCAACAATGTGATTGTTCTGTCCACTTATCATGTCTATGGTGCATCGCCTTACAATCCGGCCCTAATAGAAGAAACAGCTCCGCTGAAAGCGGCCGAACTAACTATGGATCTGGTGGATTCCGTTGAGCTGGAAAACCTTGCAAATATATACTTATGGCGTTATCCGGATTTGAATATCACTATTCTTCGCCCTTGTAATATCGTTGGCCCAGGCGTTAGAAATACCATCAGCAGCTTGCTTTCAAGCAGCTATGCGCCGGTTCTGATGGGCTTTTCACCGATTATGCAATTTATTCATATTGATGATATGGCAGATGCCGTTAGCCTTGCGCATAAAGAGAGCAAGCGCGGTGTGTATAATGTCGCTACAAATGACTGGATCGCTTATCAGGATGCATTGGAACTGTGTGGCTGCACAGCTATTCCGATTCCATCGATTCCCCCTTCTATCCCCAAATTAATTACCGGTTTTTTGAATTTAAAAATGTTCCCTTCGTTTTTAGTAAACTATTTTAAATATCCGGTGGTAATCAATGGTGATAATTTCAACAAAACCTTCGGTTTCAAAGCAAAACGACCGCTTAAAGAAATTTTCAGATCTTATCGGGAAGCAAAAGAGTAATCGTAAGGCAAAAAAAAACTCGCCGATGGCGAGTTTTTTGATTCCTTATACCCCAATATTCTTCAGGGTCGTAAAGAGCTGTTCCAATATAGACGCTGCTCTGGGGTGCTCAACTTCAAGCTCTGTCGTTAATTGCTCGAGCGTTTCTAGAAAAGTGGGGTCGGTCGGCTCACTCTCGTTCATATTATGAATATGAAGTTTTACCTGTTCTAACAGCGCTTGCTGTTCCGGGCTGGTAATATCATCTCCAAAACGTTCATGAAGATCGGTGATTAGATGTAATGCAGTTTGCTTCGGCATAATGAGCCCCCTTTCTATAATAATTATTATAAGCTTAGATGCATTTCAATGCCCTGCCAATCCCTGGCAGCGCATTTAGCTGACCGGCATCAACCCAGAGGTAAATCTTTCAGCATGAAAAACAACGCGGCTGCCAAGGTTGCAGAGATCGGAACGGTAATAATCCATGCCGCAACAATCTTTTTCACTGCGGAACGTTTAACAAGCTTTTCACTGTAGAGTTTCTTCATCTGCTTGCGTTCAGATTTTTTAAGTCCTAATTCCGTTTTTTGTTTCTTGGCTTGCTTCAACATTTTTTCCATATCTTCAACCGAAGCATTCTGGAAATCATCCAGAAAGTGCTGCAATCTGACTTTTTCTTCACCTTCATGATCAGCAACTATTTTCTGAAGCTGATTAGCATAACTGGTTTTCAGATATTCACGTAAGAAGCCCACACCAAAAATACCACCAATCGCAATATGTGTAGAACTAACCGGCAAGCCTAGCTGTGACGCGATGATCACCGTAATCGCTGCAGCCATGGCAACACAAAACGCACGTGATTTATCCAGTTCGGTGATTTCTCCGCCTACCGTTTTAATGATTTTTGGTCCAAATAATAATAGACCAAGTGAAATACCAAGTGCACCAATCATCATCACCCACAATGGAATAGGTGCTTTACCTGAAATGGTGGCATGCTGAATAGCATCAGAAATGGCCGCCAGCGGACCAATGGCGTTCGCTACATCGTTGGCACCATGCGCGAAGCTCAACAGTGCTGCCGCGAAAATCAGGGGTATCGTGAATAAGTTATTGACACTCTCTCTGTTATTTTCAAGTCGGCTAGATTTGCGAGCAATGGCCGGCTTGGTAAACGCATAAAACGCCGCGGCGATACCTAAGCCAATAAGTGACGCTGTAATAAAATCCAGTTTCCAGATTTTACTAAGCCCTTTCAAGGCCAGGTAGGTGCTGAATGACCACGCCATGACTGCAATAAGAATCGGA
>JBFHPN010000183.1:0-5232 GCA_041592735.1 Oleiphilaceae bacterium
ATGCGTTTTTCTTTTCCCTGGCTTTCAACAATCAGAATTTTCTTATCACCTTCCTTTTCAAAACGCAGGGCCGTATGCGCAGTCAGCACTTGTACACCGTCTGCTTCAAGGCTGGCTTTTGCCAGGGCCGAAACCTCGGTATCCTCGCGTACCATAATGCGCTCGCCACGTTCAATTTGGATAACATCACTCCCCAGACGCGCAAAACTTTGTGCCAGCTCGCAGCCTATGGGTCCACCACCGAGTACCACCAGCCGCTTAGGCAGCTCATCGCGTGCGGCAAAAGCATCCCAAAGTGTGTCACTGGTCAGATAGCCGCTATCCTCAATACCCGGCAGTGGTGGCACAAAGGGGCTAGCGCCGGCAGCAATAACAATACTGCGAGCCGTCAAACGTTTCGTGCCTCCGGCGTTCAAAGCGATTTCAACCGTCCAGGGGTCCACTAGCCTGGCATAACCTTGTAGCACTTCAACGCCCAGGCCAGTATAACGTTCGACACTATCATGCGGTTCGACCTCAGCAATCACATCATGAATGCGCTGCATGACTTTTTTAAAGGAGAAAGAGGGTTCCACCTTATCCAAACCATAATTTTCAGCGTGCCGCATCTGTTTAGCCAGTTTGGCACTTTTGATCAAAGCCTTACTGGGCACACAACCATAATTGAGGCAATCACCGCCCATTTTATGGGCTTCAATCAGAGTGACTTTAGCTTTTACTGCGGCCGCAATATAGGACGATACCAAGCCACCCGCTCCGGCACCAATGACAATTAAATTACGATCAAAGCTGGCAGGCTGCGTCCAGTTTGCATAGACCCGTTTGGCCTGGAAGATCGCAACGATTTTTCGGGCAATGAATGGAAAAATGCCCAACAAGGCAAACGAAAATAACAATGCTGGCGACAAAATACCTGACAAACTATCCAGCTGAGCCAGCTGGGTACCGGCATTCACATAAACAACGGTACCAGCCAACATACCGATCTGACTTACCCAGTAGAAGGTAATGGCCTTTATCGGCGATAAACCCATCAATAGATTGATCAAAAAGAACGGAAAAACCGGCACCAGACGCAAGGTAAACAGGTAAAAGGCACCGTCTTTTTCAATACCTTTATTGATCGCTTTCAAACGATCACCAAAGCGATTCTGAACGGTATCTTTCAGTAAGTAACGTGATGCAAGGAACGCCAGAGTCGCCCCGATTGAGCTGGCAAAAGATACGATCACCGTTCCCCAAAGAACGCCGAAAAGCGCTCCGGCAACTAAGGTCATAACAGCCGCACCGGGAAGCGACAAGGCGGTCACCAAAACATAGATAAATAAAAACCCCAGGGCGACTAAGACAGGTGCCTGGGAACGCCAGCGCTCAAACTCGCCTAAGCCGTTTTTTACACCTTCAAGGGTAAGATAGTGCTGTAAATCAAAGCTGAAAAACAACACAACCAGTAAAACGAGCACACCCAGAACTAAGGCTTTTTTCATGGTATTTCATCCTATTCAATAAAATTAAAGCGCGCCACCACAGCTGCTTCCCTGGCCTGCTGTGCACCCGAAACAATGATTTGCGACAACGATGGGTTCACCTGCAGGGTCAGTGTTCAATAAATCCTTCAGGTGCGCTTTGCTACGGACCGGTAGTTCGAGTTGCTGATTGAAATCACAATCAAACAGATTACCCAGCCAATCGACACTGATTAATGAACGGCACATTACCTGTTTCAGATTTTCGGCGCTGAAATTATCTTTAAGTAAGGTCATATAGGTATCGAACTGACCTTTGGAAATTAAGGTCGAACCGAAACGTTTGATCGGCATATTGGTGATTGCAAAGAGTTCATTGAAGACAATGCCAAAATGCGCCCTCAATTCGCGCTTGTAATCTGCTTGCAAAGCCTGCTGATTGGGCGGTAACGAAGGGCCTTGCGGGTTGTAAACCAGATTGAGCCTTAGCGGGCTGTCCGCCTGACCATACCCCAGTTTATTGAGTGCCTGAAGACCGGCAATACTTCTGTCGAAGACCCCTTCCCCACGCTGTTTATCGACATTATCCATCGAATAACAGGGTAACGATGCCACGACCTCGACCTGATGTTCTGCCAGAAACTCAGCCATCCCTTCATAACCAGGTTCTGAAAGGATGGTCAGGTTGCATCGGTCGATGACATGCACACCCGCTGCTCTTGCCGCTTTCACCAAACGTTTAAACCCCTGATGCATTTCTGGTGCCCCTCCGGTAAGGTCGAGGGTACGGATATTTCTGGCTTTGAGTACCGGCACGATTAAGTCCAGCGTTTCATCATCCATCATCTCAGTGCGAGTAGGCCCGGCATTTACATGACAATGCAGGCATCGCTGGTTACAGAGATAACCCAAATTGACTTGCAGTGTTTGCGTGACCTGTCGTCTGATCTGCGGAAAATCACTGACTTCCAGTAAGGGTAAAGTGGCATGCATGAACAACTCCTGTTCGCTTTAGATTTGAATTAAATTAGATTGCGCACAATATAGTCGCATAAACAGGGTGATTTCTTACAGTTTTTTTTAAAAAAAATTTGACCCATTGATCAGATCCGGATTTATTTTCAATCAATTGTAAGAAAATCAAAGTGCCTGCCGACCAAATATTGAAAGTAAACGCCTGGCCTGCCCGGCTTTGATATTCATCTAATACCAGTCATCTCATACCAAATGCTTAACAAAAGGAAGGAAACATGAAACTCATTGTCAAACCCATCAATTTATTATTGGATTTATTTGATAAATTGAAAACATTCAATTTTCTTGGGCCTGTGGCATTGCGTCTTTATTTAGCTCCTGTCTTTATACTCGCGGGCTGGCATAAACTGCAAGCACTAGATGATACCGCTTATTATTTTGGTGAAATACTCGGCCTTCCTGCCCCCATGCTCATGGCAATTTTGGCTGGCTTGACGGAGTTTGCAGGAGGTATTGCCTTATTAATTGGCCTTGCAGTCAGGCTCTTCGCTCTGCCTTTAATGCTGACCATGGTCGTTGCCGCAACCACTGCACATTGGGAAAATGGCTGGCATGCCTTACCAGAGACACAGTTAACCGTTCCTTGGGAATGGCGGAAAGACCTGATCGAAGGCGCACAGGATCGAAAAGATGCTGCAAAATCCCTTTTGAAGCGCCACGGTAATTACGACTGGTTGACCGAAACCGGCAGTATCACCATCCTCAAAAACGGCATTGAATTTGCCGCCACCTATTTCATTATGTTGCTGGTTCTGTTTTTCATCGGCGCTGGCAAGTATTTGAGCCTCGATCACTGGATCGCAAAACGTTATAGAGCATCATAACTTTTTCATTTGTATGTGGGGTAAACACCCCACTATCTATCTATTTCAAACCCACTAAGCGGATGGGGATGCTGCTTACGCCATATTATTCAGGCAATACTAGCAGACCTCTTGTAGAACCTGTGGATAGTACCTTTGGATAGGGCCCGTCGATAATACCCGTCGGGTAAGGTGATTTAATCATCCTTGTTATTTTTCTTTTTGAGATAGTGTTGCGAAAAAACGCTCAGTGCCTGCATTTGGTGCCCGAAATTACGACAAGCTGAACATATCAAAGTATGAAACTTCAGAGACATCTGCTCTTTCTTGGAAAGCGGACGATCCTGTTTTTCCGATAATAAGCGCGTTGCATCTTTACAGTTCATCATAATTTTCCGGCCTCACCATTTTCGCCTTTCAAAAACCATTTATTTTCAAGGCATTCTCGCAGCTTTAAACGCGCTCGATAGAGCATCACATGAAGATTGCTGGTAGTGATATCCAGGCTCTGGCAAATTTCATCTGCTTCAAGCTGAATAAATTCACGCATCATAAACAACCGTGCCTGATTCTCCGGCAGACCTTGCAAGCAGGTTTCAAATATTCGCCAGAAATGCTCTTGTTTAACAGCTTCCTGCGGCACTCCCCAATTAACGGGTCGCTCATGCTTCTGCCAATGACCATGATCATTAAACAACTGTTCCATGTTGTCATCTTCCTGATCTTCTTTTAACAAACTGCTCGCTTCCACATATCGCTGGCGCTTTCTGAGAATATCGGCAATTTTATGTTTGAGAATACCGAAGACCCAGGTTTTTAAGGCTGAACGGCGCTCAAAGTTATTCGCATTCTTTAAGGCACCTATCAACGCTTCCTGGACAGCATCCTCTGCCAAGGCCTCGTCAGACAACTGTAATCTGGCAAATTTAAGCATCATCTGCCTAAGATCTGCCAGAAATTTAGGATCATCAAGCGGTTGCGCCTTAGTTTCCGGAGTTTGGCTATCGTCTTGCTTTGCTTGCTCAACCATGATGAGTTCCTATGTCCTTAGTCGTTTTAATTGTTATTTTCTTACACTTAATTTAGCAGTAAGTAGTTAACTGAAGAATATCTCATTAACAAACCTGGCCCGCCCCTGAGCAACACCCGCAAGCCGTATCTTTTTTTAATTTCAACGTACGCCACTGCATAGACATGGCATCAAGAAGCAGTAATGTCCCTACCAGCGGCTGCCCCAGGCCACTTAACATTTTAATAGCTTCCATCGCCTGCATACTACCTATAATGCCCACAAGAGGAGACATAACACCAGACTCGGAACAGGTTAACGCCTGCTCATCACCTTCGGGATATAAACACTGGTAACAGGGGCTCTCTGCCTGGCGGGCATCATACACACTGATCTGACCTTCCATGCGGATCGCGGCACCAGACACCAGCGGCGTCTGGCTTTGAACGCAGAATGCGTTGACCGCAAAGCGTGTTGCAAAATTATCACTGCAATCCAGAACCAGATCAACGTCTTGTAT
Organism: Oleiphilaceae bacterium; assembly: GCA_041592735.1. Taxonomy (GTDB): domain Bacteria; phylum Pseudomonadota; class Gammaproteobacteria; order Pseudomonadales; family Oleiphilaceae; genus PZPK01. The sequence goes on from JBFHPN010000183.1 coordinate 4,834, forward strand.
CAAAGCCAGTAAGGTCTCGCCCTCCAGGCGCTGGGCGATCGTATTCACCTCTACTAGCGGATTTATTTGCTTCAAGCGTGATTTGGCAGACTCTACCTTGGGTATACCAACAGACGATTCATCATGGATCACCTGGCGCTGAAGATTGGAGATGTCTACCACATCATGATCAATAATGGTTAAGTAACCAATACCTGCAGCAGCCAGATAAAGTGCAACCGGGCTGCCTAATCCTCCCACGCCTATCACTAAAACATGTGCGTTTTTCAGCGCCAGCTGCCCGGCCACATCAAATTTAGGCAACATAATCTGTCGGCTATAACGCATTAATTCCTGATCGCTAAGTTCGGTGCTGTATTCGCGTGTCATGCGGTTTATCCTGTCAGCTAGTTTTTTATC
>JBFHPN010000184.1:0-5205 GCA_041592735.1 Oleiphilaceae bacterium
ACAACGGTTTCCAGTGTCGCCTCAAATAAACCTATAAACCAGGACGCCAGCAAGGCAGTAAACAGATTAATTCCCAGCCATATAGAGCGCCCTTGAATGCTGCGGCTAATCGGAGCAAACAAATCTTCCTGCTCATCCAGACCTGCACTCGCCATCATTTGTGATTCGAGCTCTTCGATAATTATTTCATTGGCCATGCCAATATCAATACGTCCGATTAATTTTTCAGAAGCATCAATAACAGCTAGCGACGAAAACCCGCTGTTCAATACTTTGCGGGCAGCCTCAACCATATCATCTTCGGCATGGAGTACCGGATAATCTTCAATCAGTATATCGGTCATGGGAGTATGATCCGGTATGCCGATCAGTTCATGGGTGAGCACCGCACCATGAAACCTCCCGCTACGATTTATCAGAAAAATAGCATCGGTATATATCGGTATTTCCCGTCGGACCAGACGCAAGCTATCCCTGACCTTACTGGTTGCCGGCAACATCAGCAGATTATGATTCACCCAATGTCCAATTTCTTCGGGCGAGAATTTATTCGCCTGCTGGAAATACTCTATCTGCTTCTGGTCCATCAGGCGCAATGCGCGATCAACCAGTTTTTTAGGCAGGGTTTCGGCCAGTTCGATCAGTTGATCCGCTGCCATGCCATCAAACAACGCATCCATGGCGGCCATGGTCAGCGACTCTAAAATACTTTCCCGCGGATCATGTCTTAGGCAGATAAGAACATCCAGTCGTCGATCCTTATCTATCTCATTCCAGACCTCCAATCGCTCCTCAATCGGCAGGGATTCCAGTAATAAGGCCAGCTGTTCATCTTCTTGTATGAGGTTTAAGGTTTTGGCACGCTCCGCTGAATTTGAAGCCAGTGATCTGACAATATCTTCAAGCTCATCACTCATACTCATCCCTTTTGATTGATTGAATTGGATGACTCACCCACGAAACATCTTCCGGCAAGGATATTCTTTTAACGATAGCTGCCTGTTTGCGAGCCTTTGTTAACCAACATAAACGAGGTCTGGCTAACAAAACAAATAATTTTTTTTAATTTATACCTCATTTGTCGGGGGGTATTTGTACAAATTACTTTGCATAATTTACTTGCTCAAACAAAACAAAAACAACAATTGGCCAGTTAGCCTCACCGGTGTTAACTGCCAGGCAACGAAAGGTGCATCATGCTTAAAACAATAAAATATCCCTTAATAATTAGTTTAGTCGGCCTGCTTCAAGGCTGTATCATAACCAAACCTGTCTCTGATGATGGTTTCAAAGCGACTGAAAACAGTGCTTATACATCGGATGGTCGTTTTTTTGTTATTGGAGAAAACAACCACAAAGAAAGCTGGATTTTCGAGATCAAGAAAAACACTGATGGCAGTTACCACCCTCAACCCTATATAAAAGGGACGCAGGATGGCACTCAAAACGGTACGCTTGGTGGCAATACTATAGGCGCAGACTGCACCTTTTCCGGCCTGACCTCAAAAGGGACTAAGCTATATGCGGCCTGTGCCAAAAGCGCCGGCCTGTTTGGCTTAGGTGCTGAAAGTATCAGCCTCTATCAAGTGGAAACAAAACCGGGCAAGGTTCTCATCAAAACAGGACGCATGGAAGATAGTAATTTTTTGCAGAAAGATCATGAGGAAGCCTTCGATCCCAACTGGTTTTTCGCAAACGGTATGGCTGTCGATGCAGCGGGGCATGTTTATATCACCAACACTAAGGCCTCGCTTGCGGCGAATCGTGACGCCATTTCACAAATCACCATTTCAGACACCGGCAATTCGGCTTTTCTGGATTTTAAACATCAAACCTGGCTGACGAGCAACAAGTTCTTACCTAATGGTATTCAAATCGAAGGGAACATTCTCTACTACGCGGCCGGTTCGGATATCATGAAGGTAAGAATCAACAGCAATTATGCTGCGGGTGAGCAACGCCGGCATTTTAATGGTTCAGATTTAGCAAGCATAGATGATTTTGCTATTGAGCAAGGCTATATCGCATACGCCAAAGTCTCTGCGCCCGGATCTGTCGTGGTATTGAAGCCCGCCTCGTTCGAGAATACTGCAAAGCATTTAACCACCGTCATCATGCCGGTCATTCCCAGCAGCATTGCCTACCAGAAGGACATAGCAGGACAAACACCCTTATTTAAACCCGGTAGTTTGTTAGTTACCTCGTTCTTCAGCGGTGGTTTATATCAAATAGAATTTTGAGAGATAACAGCTGATTGAACAGGCCTGTTCAATCAGCTGCAGTAAGAAATCCGGCCTGTTTCAGGATGCGCGCATAGGTTCCATCCCTTTTAATATCGGCAAGCGCCTCATTGAACCGCTCAACGACTTTCTCACTATCCGCTCTGGACTTAGAGATAGGAACATATAAGGGATACGTTTTATAAGGCTTTTGCAACAAGACAAATTTATCACGATTAGCCTTCAAATCTACATCCTGCTCCATAATATAGTGATAATGTTTCTCGGAGGTAAGCACCAGAGCAACACGATCCTTGAGCAGCATGCGGAAGGCCTGTAAATCATCATTGGTTTCAACCACCTGAAAGCCCTGCTGCTGCAATTCCTCTGCGGGTGCTGATGCTATGATCAGCGCAATCTGATAGGGCTTCAGTTCATCTAGATGCTGATAATTACTCAACTGCTTATCTTTGGATATAAACACATCCTTGTTCTCCATCACCACCTCAGAATAATGCAGGAAGGTCGAGCGCTCATCGGTATAATAAGCACCCAAGAGGCCGTCATATTTTCCTTTACGCGTGGCTTCGAGTGCACGCTTCCAGGGTTGGAACTCGATGTTGATGTCATAGCCAGCACGCTTGAATGTTTCACGGACAATCACAGAGAAAAAACCTTTTTCAGGTAAGTTTTCACCATAAAACGGCTGCCAGTTTACCGTGGTTAATTTTAAGGTATCCGCAAGGCTTTGCGCAGGGACTAAATAAACCAGAACAGACAGCCCTACTAAGTAGGGGTATACGCCAGCAGATATGAATTTACGTATTTTCAAGTGTTGATCCGTTTTTAATAATGGGCCTGTTAATCATAGCACCGAAGCGCACAATTGTATCCGATAAAACTGTTAACCCTGTTCGCTTATTCATAACACTAAAGGACACACCAACCTCTGCGGCTGCATCGTTGTGAACAGGCTTTTCGTGCCGGGCTATGCTACAGTAACGACGTTTCTCATTAAATACTCGATACCGTTGGCAAACCAGTCACCTCTGATTAAACTATGGTTTTCAACTACGCATCTCTTATTAATTTTTACCAACAATGCCTCCGCTGATGGCGAATCAGTGAATGAACAAAAACACATAGCATTTCCCTATTTTATCTCGACACGCTTAAACTGAATCTTTCAACTTCAGGCTAGGAAGTAACACCAGATGAGGCATATTAATTACAACCATCTCTTGTACTTTTGGACAGTGGCCACTGAAGGTAGTGTAAGAGCTGCCGCCCATAAGTTAAACCTGACACCGCAAACCATCAGCGGCCAACTAAAATTACTTGAAGACGTGGTGGGCGAAACACTATTTGAACGATCAGGCAGAGGGCTTAAAATAACGCCTGCCGGAAAGTTGCTTGAACAACATGCCGATGAAATTTTCAAATTGGGCTCAGAACTGACTCATCGAATCAAGGCTAAAGGCTTAGGACAAAGCTCTATGCTGAACATAGGGATAGTCAATTCCATCCCTAAATTAATCAGTTATCGTATTTTACAACCATTAATCACGAGGGAAGATACGCTCAAGCTCTCTTGTTGCGAAAGCGATCTGGAGCATTTAATCACGAGCCTTGCCGTGCACAAATTAGATGTTATCTTATCTGACCGGCCGATGCCCACTAACCTCAATGTAAAAGCCTTCAATCATCTTCTGGGCAGCAGCAAATTAGCCTTTTTCGGCCAGCCGGATTTAATCAAGCGGCAATCTCAACAGCAAACGAACGCTTTTCCTGCAATTCTTAAGCAAGCGCCCGTGCTTATGCCCCTGCACACCAATGCACTTAGAGGTAGCCTGGAAGCCTGGTTCGATGAACATAAACTAAATCCCAATATTGTGGCGGAATTTGATGATAGCGCCTTACTCAAAGCCTTTGGCCAGGCAGGAACCGGTTTTTTTGCCGCACCAAGCGTGATAGCTGAGCACATTGAAACAATGTATGGCGTCAGAAAAATAGGAGAAGCCAATACTATACGGGAAAATTACTATCTGATCTCTTCTGAGCGCCACATCAAGAATCCCGCCGTTCTGGAAATCACTCATCGCGCCAAGCACCAGTTATTCTAAAAATTATTCGAGAAAACCGAACAATAAATCAGAATAAATCTGCTTTTATCGATTTATTTTTTCTGCAAGACTCAACTTGAACCTAATGAAAGGAGAAAGATGATGAAAGCGGTGCATAAATATCGTATTGGTAATGAAAGATCACTTCATACACTGAATTTGAAGAAAGGTTTCAGGGTTGTTCATTCTGAATATGTAATCACTGAAAAAGCGGTGTTCTTATGGATAGAAGAGCCCCTTTCTGTCGAGATAAAAACGGAAGCCATCCAATTCAAGCTGGCCTTATCCGGTGACCCGATTGCAGATGAAGACCGTCATCTGGCTTCTGCCATCGATGTTTTTGGCCCAGAGGCATACCATATTTACTTAGTGAACCATGCATCCATAGCTGCCAGGCACAACAAGCTTAAACTAAGTGAGGTTGCCTGATACGGATTGACCAGATTTTCGGGCAAACAGCGATAAGCAAGTAAACATTTAAACCCTTACGAGGTGCAAGATGCGAATTGAGATACAAACCAAAGATGTGAAAACAGGCCAGAACTTTAAACATGCTTTAAAAGTTAAAATTCGTAAGATGTTTTTACATAACAGTCATAAAATACGTTTGATAAATATTACGCTGAGAGATGTTAACGGCCCCAAAGGGGGTGAAGACAAACTATGTAAGGTTAATATCTTCGTAGAAGGCGGCAAGCACATTCTGGTCTCGGTGAAAGAAATATCGGCATACAAAGCAGCCATACAGGCTATCAGAAAAGCAAACAGCACATTTTATAGGCAACTGGGCAAAGCCAAAACCTTTAAACATAGCAATTTGTCTGACATTCAATTTGAACCAGCCTAAAAGCACGACCCGCCTG
>JBFHPN010000185.1:0-5197 GCA_041592735.1 Oleiphilaceae bacterium
AATTCAGTTATGTCGAGAAGAAGGATTCTGCATTATTAACGCAATTAGTTTCGTTAATTGGTTTTCCATTAGCAGTTAAACCCTCAAGAGAAGGCTCATCTATTGGTGTGTTCAAAGTAACAAATCAAACACAACTGGAAAGTGCGGTGGGCACAGCGCTTGAAATGGATAAAGAGGTCTTGCTGGAGCAATGGATAGAGGGAAGCGAATATACGGTGGGCTTATTGAATGGCACAGCAATGCCGATCATTGGTTTGAAAACAGATCATACCTTTTATGATTATGAGGCCAAATACGAGTCAGGAACCACACAATATCTGCTGCCCTGTGGATTAACAAAAGAGGAAGAAGAAAGTCTTGGGCATTTAGCTGAACGTGCCTTTCACGCATTAGGCTGCTCTGGCTGGGGGCGAGTTGATGTGATGAGGGATAGTAAGGGGCAGTTCTGGCTGTTGGAAGTCAATACTATTCCCGGGATGACAAATCATAGCCTCGTCCCTATGGCGGCCAAGGCGCAGGGATTGAGTTTTGATGAGCTGGTTCTGGAAATTCTGGATCAGACTAAAGGTCAGTTATAAATGAGGGTGGCCAGTGCAAGCAGATGGGTTCATGGCATGAATCACGCGCCAGACAGTGAACATATAAAGGCGCACTTAGGTCTCGTGTTCAAGCGTGTTCTGCTTGTGATAATGCTTTTATCGCTGTCGATTGCGGTGATTAACAACTGGCAGACAATGGTTGCCTGGGTAGATCATCCTGTTGAGCGTGTAACGATCGTTGGTGACTTTAAGCATTTAAATGAACAAAACGTACAGCAACATCTGGAAATGTATATTGGAGAAGGGTTTCTTAATACGGATCTCGATGCGTTAAAACACCATATTGAAACGCTCCCATGGGTTATGAACGCCACGGTGACGCGCATTTGGCCAGGTGAATTCCATGCGGAGATTGAAGAGCAAGTAGCGGTGTCGTATTGGAACGACAATAGCCTGTTAAATTTGCAAGGTGTGGTCTTTACACCGAGTGATCTATCAAGTGCGGGGGCGCTACCCGTGTTGCGCACGAAAACCGCAAAAGATCAGCAAGAGCGACAGGCAATGCTTGGATTATTTACTTACATGCAAAAGGAACTGAACGTTTATAACCTGGGGGTCGATCAGTTAGAGCAAGGCGTGCGGGGTGATTGGGCCCTTGTCTTGAGTAATGGTATCAGGGTTGTATTGGGTAAATTGGAAGAAAATAACAATGAATTCAGATCCTTGGACAATAAATTGGAGCGAGTTGGTAAATTGTTGGTAAGTGACTCGATTACGGATAAAACAAAAATAAAGTCCCTGGATACACGCTATCCAAACGGTATAGCAATTGAATGGAAAGAGCAGAGTCTTTAGTTAAAGGCAGTGAAAAATGGATTAACAGTAATAACAGAAAAAAAAAGAAAACACATAAAATTGAATTTGCAGAATTAGTAACTCGGGAACACCACAATGGCTGGCTCAGTAAATAATGAATTAACCGTAGGCCTGGATATCGGCACATCTAAAATTGTCGCGATCGTGGGTAAAAAGAACAGTGAAGGGCAGGTAGAGATAGTCGGTATTGGCTCGCATCCATCAAAGGGATTAAAGCGAGGAGTGGTGGTCAATATCGAAACAACCGTTAATGCCATTCAACGTGCAATTGAAGAAGCAGAATTGATGGCCGGCTGTCAGATTCATTCAGTTTATGCAGGAATTGCAGGCAGTCATATACGCAGTATGAACTCACATGGCATTGTGGCGGTTAGAGATAGAGAAGTTGTCCAGGCAGATATTGATCGGGTTATTGATGCCGCTCAGGCGGTAGCAATACCTGCGGATCAGAAAGTGTTGCACATTCTTCCCCAGGAATATGTGATTGATAATCAGGAAGGCATTAAAGAACCCTTGGGTATGTCCGGTGTGCGATTGGAAGCAAAAGTACACTTGGTTACGTGTGCAGTGAATGCTGCACAAAATATCGAAAAGTGCGTTCAAAAATGCGATTTGGATGTAGACGATATTATTCTTGAGCAATTAGCGTCCAGTTATGCCGTGCTGACAGATGATGAAAAAGAACTGGGGGTCTGCATGGTCGATATTGGTGGCGGAACTACTGACTTAGCTATTTTTACCGGAGGCGCTATCCGGCATACAGCAGTGATTCCAATTGCAGGGGATCAGGTGACGAATGATATTGCTATGGCTCTGCGAACGCCGACTCAAAATGCCGAAGAGATCAAAATTAAATATGCCTGTGCCTTGACTCAGTTGGCGGGAGCCGATGAAACGATAAAAGTCCCAAGTGTGGGGGACAGGCCACCCAGAGATCTGTCTCGTCAGGCTCTGGCAGAAGTGGTTGAACCAAGATACGAAGAATTATTCACCTTGATTCAGTCCGAGCTTAGACGCAGCGGTTTCGAAGACTTAATTGCGGCAGGCATCGTGCTCACCGGCGGCACATCCAAAATGGAAGGTGTGGTCGAGTTAGCCGAAGAGATATTTCATATGCCGGTTCGTCTGGCTTCTCCTCAGGGAGTGGCAGGGCTGGCAGATGTAGTAAATAACCCTATGTATGCAACAGGCGTAGGGCTTTTGATGTATGGATTAAAGCAGAAAACTACGGATAGTTTACCCATGATGCGTCCTGGCGGGGGAGAAAGCATCATACAAAAAATAAAAACATGGTTTACCGGAAATTTTTGAAGATTAGACGTTTAGAAATCATTAATTAACTTAGCAGCAACTAGAAGATTAAAACTATAAATCAGGAGAAGGGCGATGTTTGAGCTTGTTGAAAATGTGTCACAAAATGCAGTTATCAAAGTAGTCGGCGTAGGTGGTGGCGGCGGAAATGCAGTTCGTCACATGCTTGCAGGCGATGTTGAAGGCGTAGAATTTATTTGTGCCAATACGGATTCCCAGGCACTGAAAGATCTGGCTAATAAATCAGTTATCCAGCTTGGCAGTACAATAACAAAAGGTCTTGGTGCGGGTGCCAATCCAGAAATAGGACGTCAGGCAGCTTTAGAAGACCGGGAGCGTATTGCGGAAAGTTTACGCGGTGCTGATATGGTATTTATTACGGCAGGCATGGGCGGTGGAACTGGAACGGGTGGTGCGCCCATCGTTGCGGAAGTTGCCAGAGAATTGGGCATTCTGACGGTCGCGGTGGTTACTAAGCCTTTTCCATTTGAAGGTGCAAAGCGAATGAAAATTGCCAATGCTGGTTTAGCAGAACTGGCAGAGCATGTTGATTCCTTGATTACCATTCCTAACGAAAAATTACTCTCAGTCTTGGGTAAAAATACGACGTTATTAGATGCTTTCGGGGCAGCAAATGACGTCTTACAAGGCGCGGTTCAAGGCATTGCAGACCTTATCATTCGTCCGGGTATGATTAACGTTGACTTTGCGGATGTTAAAACAGTGATGTCTGAAATGGGTATGGCGATGATGGGCACAGGTTGTGCGCGTGGCGAAAATAGAGCGAGAGAAGCGGCCGAAGCCGCAATTCGCAGCCCGCTACTTGAAGATGTGAACCTTCAGGGTGCCAGAGGTATTCTCGTCAACATCACGGCTGGTGTCGATTTGAATCTGGGTGAATTCTCAGAAGTAGGTTCCATTATTGAGGAGTTCGCTTCTGAATCGGCTACCGTTGTAGTCGGTACGGTTATCGACCCAGAAATGACAGATGAGTTAAAAGTGACGGTTGTTGCGACAGGTTTGTCTGCAACCATCGAAAAACCCGTCAAGGTGGTGGATAACACGCCTAAGATGGCTGATGGCACGACCGATTATAATCAATTGGATCGTCCGGCCATTGCAAGACGACGCCCTTCGGTTGATCGGGTAGGCAATGCAGCACTGGATACCAAGCACTCCGATACACAGCCAAGTGTTGATTATCTGGATATTCCTGCATTTTTGCGCAGACAAGCTGACTAGGGTTAAAAGGGGGCCGAATTTACCCGGCATTTATTACCGCTTGATGAATTATTGGTGTTTTATCTTGGGAAATCTGGCGCATGCTGTTATAATGCGCCTGTTTTTTGACCAATTTCGTCTTATTTAAAGGTTGATAAAATCATATCATGATTAAACAGCGTACATTAAAGAATACAATTCGGGCCACAGGTGTGGGCTTACACTCAGGTAAAAAGGTACTATTGACCTTGAAACCTGCGCCAATTGATGCAGGGATTGTATTTTGTCGTACCGATTTATCACCCGCGGTAGATGTTCCAGCCCGTGCGGAAAATGTCGGTGAAACAATGCTTTCAACTACCTTGGTTAAAGATGGTGTCAAGGTGGCGACAGTGGAGCACTTGTTATCTGCCATGGCAGGGTTGGGAATTGATAATTGCCGGATTGAACTTAGTTCTGAAGAAGTGCCTATCATGGATGGTAGTGCCGGGCCTTTTGTATTCCTGATTCAGTCAGCGGGTATTGAAGAGCAGGCTGCTCCTAAAAAGTTCATTCGAATTACAAAAGAAGTCACGGTTGAAGAAGATGGCAAAAAAGCGACATTTGTGCCATTTAATGGTTTCAAAGTCGGTTTTTCTATTGATTTTGATCATCCTGTATTCCACAAGGGTACGCAGGATGCGAGCATTGATTTTTCAAGCACATCATTTGTCAAAGAAGTTAGTCGGGCCAGAACGTTTGGATTTATGCGTGATTTCGAGCGCTTGCAGGCGATGAATCTTGCCCAGGGCGGAAGCTTCGATAATGCGATTGTCGTTGATGATTACAAAGTCTTGAATGAAGATGGCCTTCGCTACGATGACGAGTTTGTAAAGCATAAGATACTAGATGCCATCGGCGATTTGTATTTATTAGGCAATAGTTTAATTGGTGAGTTTAAAGGTTACAAATCCGGGCACGACTTGAATAACAAGTTGCTCAGAAAACTGATCAAAGAAACGGATTGCTGGGAAGTAAATACATTTGCAGATGAGAGTAGCGCCCCGATTTCTTACATGAAGCCTACATTAGCGGCTTAAACGCTGTGCTTGATTATTCTGGAAGACACACATCAGCATGAGTGTTTTGCCAGTGTAATGAGAATATCTTTTAGTTCTGAATCTTCAGTGTGCTCAGCTTCTTCTAACAGAATCTGAGCATTTTTTTTGCTCAATGTACGCTTGACTTCAATCTTTGATCGAGGAGTCGAG
>JBFHPN010000186.1:0-5191 GCA_041592735.1 Oleiphilaceae bacterium
CGCTCGAAAGGGCGCACATTCTAGTATATTAAATGACGATTGAAAATAGCCATTTAGCTTTTTCTTTAAAAACCTGACCACTCCCTCACACTTAGAAAACACTGCGTCATCTGAAGCTGTAAAGAAGCTCTGATTAAAAAGGCCCGCCAGGAGGCATCATCCCCTTCATGCCCCGCATCATGTTCGCCATTCCGCCCTTCTGTGAAAACTTCTTCATCATTTTCTGCATTTGCTTGTGCTGCTTTAAAAGGCGATTAACATCCTGTATTTGCGTACCTGAACCCATTGCAATCCTGCGCTTTCTAGAATTATTAATTGAATCGGGATGCGCGCGCTCTGCCGGAGTCATAGAAGAAATGACAGCCTCCATCTGTAACAAGGACTTATCATTAACCTGTTGCTGGGCAACCTGGGCCATTTGCCCCATACCCGGTAATTTATCTAACAGATTCGCAACTCCACCCATGTTCTTCATTTGCTGCAATTGGTCACGAAAATCTTCCAGATCGAAACGCTTACCCTTCTTAATCTTTTGGGTCAGTTTTTCGGCCTTCTCTTTATCAAGCTTGCGCTCAGCCTCTTCAATCAAGCTCAGCACATCACCCATGCCCAAAATTCTGGAAGCTAGTCGATCAGGATAAAAAGGCTCCAAGGCATCCACCTTCTCACCCATACCCATAAACTTGATCGGCTTACCCGTAACATAACGCACAGAAAGCGCAGCACCGCCCCTGGAATCACCATCAGCCTTGGTTAGAATAACACCAGTTAATGGCAGCGCCTCATCAAACGCTTTAGCCGTATTGACCGCATCCTGACCGGTCATGGCATCTACCACAAACAAGGTTTCGACTGGCTTAACGGCCTGATGCAGATCTTTTATTTCTGTCATCATCTGCTCATCAATTGCCAGACGACCTGCGGTGTCTATCAGCAACACATCGACAAATGCTTTTTTCGCTGCATCTATAGCAGCCTTAGCAATATCAATTGGCTTTTGCTCAGACGAGCTGGGAAAAAAGACTGCACCTACTTCAGCCGCCAGGGTTTCAAGTTGTTTGATTGCAGCAGGACGATAGACATCCGCACTTACCACCATAACTTTCTTTTTCTGACGCTCACTAAGGTAACGCGCCAGCTTAGCGACAGATGTTGTTTTACCTGCACCCTGCAAGCCTGCCATCAAAATAACCGCGGGCGGTTGAACATTCAAAGACAAGCCTTGAGACTGCGCCCCCATCATCTCTACCAGTTCAGCATTTACAATCTTGATAAATGCCTGCCCGGGGGAGAGACTACGCATCACCTCATGACCAATGGCCCGTTTGCGAACTTGAGCAATGAATTGCTTCACCACAGGCAAGGCCACATCCGCCTCAAGTAACGCCATACGGACTTCCCGGAGCGTTCCCTTTATATTATCCTCGGTAAGCTTTGCCCGCCCTGTGACCTTTTTTAAGCTTTCAGATAAGCGTTCAGTAAGATTTTCAAACATGTTTCATCTCAATAATATTGCCAAGTAGTTGCAAACCGCGCATTATAACCTTTTAAAAGCAAGAATTTGAACAGCAACGCACACAATGAATATATTAGTACTCAGCATCATCTCACTCGGGCTTTATACTATTGGAACATTACAACAAAGCCTAGTTTATTTGAGAAAGATTAAAAACAAGCCTTTTTTCTCACTGCTCATTGGCGGCTCAGCGGTTTGTTTTCATTTTTTCATTGCACAGGCTTTGGTCTTCGAAGACAACAAACTCTTATTGAGCTTCTTTAATACAGCCTCTTTAGTTGCCTGCGTCGTGATCAGCGGCCTGCTGATCTTCTCCGCCAGAAAACCCTTACAATCTATTTTTATCTTCAGCTACCCAATAGCTGCGATTTGCCTCGCAGGCAGCTTGTTATCAAACAGTCAAGCCCTTATCTATCAACCCGGAAGCAGCGGCATTTTTGTACATATCATTCTATCTGTTTTGGCTTACAGCGTACTCTGCATTGCGGCAATTCAAGCTCTTCTCGTCCAGATTCAGAATAACAACCTGAAAAAACGCAACTCAACCATTCTGCTTCGCAACCTGCCACCATTACTAACAATGGAAAAACTTCTATTTGAAATGCTTTGGAGCGGCACTCTCCTGCTTGCCATGGCAATAATGGCGGGCTTTATATTTGTTGAAGATTTATTTGCCCAACACCTGGTCCATAAATCACTACTATCATTGATAGCGCTGGCAATTTTTTCTACATTACTGGCAGGCAGACAACTATACGGCTGGAGAGGACTACTTGCCAGCAAATGGACGCTGTGGGGGTTTGGCTTTTTGCTGGTTGGCTTCTTTGGCAGCAAATTTGTTCTTGAACAATTATTTCAAGGCAATTAAATACGGACTATAACCCACCCCTAAAATTAACTACACTACCCTTACTTTTCCAACATCAACCAAGATTGAGAGTTCACCTTGAGCGAGACCCCCATTTCAACCCTGTTAATTTTCCTGTTCCTGCTTATTTTATTTTCTGCCTTCTTCTCAAGCTCAGAAACCGGAATGCTCTCACTTAATCGATACCGACTAAAACATCTAAAAAAAAGCGGTCACAAAGGTGCCATCAAAGCCAGCAAACTCCTCAAAAGAACCGATCAGCTTATCAGCGTCATCCTGATCGGTAACAACTTTGTTAATATCCTCGCATCCTCGATTGCCACCGTCATTGCAATTCGCCTATGGGGCGATACAGGTATTGCCATTGCAACAGCCGGCTTAACCATCATATTGCTTATTTTTGCTGAAATAACCCCCAAAACTTACGCCGCCTATTACCCAGAAAAAATAGCCTTTCCAGCTGCACACCTGCTCCAACCCCTTCTAAAGCTGCTCTACCCTGCAGTGTGGGCTATTAACCTGGTGACCGGCATGCTACTCAGGTTTCTTGGCCTCAATATTAAAGATAATCAGGAAAACCATATCAGCCGCGAAGAGCTGCGAACACTGGTAAACGAATCCAGCACACTCATCCCCAGAAAACACCAGGAAATGCTTCTGGGGATACTTGATCTCGAAAAAGTGACCGTAAATGACATAATGATTCCCAGAAATGAAGTTGTCGGGATTAATATCGATGACGACCTCGATTCAATTTTTCAACAACTTCGCACCTCGCAACACACTCGACTTCCTGTTTATAAAGGTGATATCAATAACATCCTTGGCATTCTTCACCTTAGAAATATGACTCGCGTCATGTCACACCCCGAACCTAACAAATCTGCCATACTTCAAGTTTGCAGAGAGCCATATTTCACCCCCGAAAGCACCTCCCTCAACACACAGCTCATACATTTTCAACAAGAAAAACGAAGAATCGCTATTGTAGTGGATGAATATGGCGACGTACTCGGCATTGCAACAATGGAAGATATCCTGGAAGAAATTGTAGGCGAGTTCACCACAGACTTTTCTTCAAGCAGCAGCCAGGACATTATCCCGCAAGAAGACGGCAGTTATTTAATTGATGGCTCAACCCCCATCAGATCAATCAACAAAACGCTAAATTGGAATCTTCCAACCAACGGCCCTAAAACCCTTAGCGGTCTCATCACTGAAGCACTGGAAACCTTACCAGACAGCCCGGTTTGCCTTTACATAAACCAATATCAGGTTGAAATCAGACAACTTAAAGACAATATCGTAAAAACCATCCAAATCACCGAAAACAAACTCAAGACAAATAAGCACCAATAAAAGATAAATTCAGCATCTTAAAACAGAGAATTACTCAACATTTAACGTTAACAAAAAAACATATAAGTACAAAAATCAAATAAATTCCGTTAGAATGTTAAAAATATTGTTAAATCAATAAATGGCATTCAGAATCTCAATGATTCAAATGGATTTAAGAAATGAGTAACCCATCAGGCGTAAGCTATCTTCGAGATAACGGAGTTACACAAATCAGTCAAGATGCTGAGGCGAACTCGCGTATTCAGAAAATATCGAGTTTATGCTCAAAGCATTTTATTGAAATGCTGCAAAACATGTTTGATGGCATTGATGACTCGTTTTTTGAATTAGCCAATAACGCCAGAACCAACAATGAACAAAACCTGTTCTTTGAGGCTATGCGTGAAATAAGAATTAAGCGAAAGTCAATTGAACAGAAACTCGAAAATAGAATTGAAGCGCTTTTTTCTCCGGATCACGTACTCACAGATCAAAAAGCCAACGAACGCCCCCCCGAATTTGACACGCTGGCCATGATCACAAAAGACGATATGGAAGAAGATGTCGCCATCACCTCCATGTCATCAAAAGCCGTTTCGAACTTTCAAGGCCCTTTATTGCAATTTCAAACCAGAATGGCCAACTTATATGGTCAAACTAAACCTGAAAATATCAATGCGCCATTAAACCCCAAAGATATCAGCAAAGCTTTTGCAGAAGCGTGCACCATACTTGAAATAAACCTTAAAGAAAGACTGATTGTTTATAAACAATTTGATCGTTACGTACTCTCCAATCTCGGTTATATACTTGATGAAGCCAATAAGTTTCTTATCAAGGCCGGCATACTGCCTGATTTTAAATCCAGCATTGTAAAGCATAAGCATCAGCCAAGAGGCGAATCGGCAAGCACACCTATTCCGGGTAGAGAAACAAGTCGAGACCTTACCAGCCAGACAGAAAACCTGCTGCCACAACTTCAAACCTTGCTCGCCAATATCAGGACTCAACCTACCGAACATTCCGGCATTGCAGGCAACACGCACGCAAACTCTGCTCAAGCGGCACAACATTACATTAAAACTGAAGATCTGGTTGCCCTGCTCTCAGCCATGCAAACCAATACTGCCAGCAAACCAAATGAGCAGGCAAAGGTTGTTGATATTCATGCCTATTTAAAAACACAGTTTCAGCAAAATCCTGAACTGAAGGACAAACAGCCTGCGCTCAAGCAGCTTGATGAAGATCTGATCAACCTTGTTTCCATGCTATTTGAGTTTATTTTAGAGGACTATAATCTTGCAGCCCCTATTCAGGTGCTGATTAGCCGACTACAAATTCCCATTCTGAAGGTCGTTATCAAGGATTCCTCCTTCTTCAACAGCCACAAACACCCAGCCAGAAAGCTTTTAAACACACTGGCAAAAGCGGGTATTGGCTGGAATGAAAATCCTAACTCACAGCAA
>JBFHPN010000187.1:0-5188 GCA_041592735.1 Oleiphilaceae bacterium
GTCTATTTTTGTGCCTGAATCGAGCGTTAATTGATATTGAGTCGATGTTCCGGCAAATATTTTTGAGCTAACCGTGGCGCATAAGCGTGATTCAGGCTGATAAACCACATCATCTGGTCGGATTAATATCTCAACTTGTGTGCCAGGGCGCCAGTTATATGCGCGATTACCCTGTATTACACCTAACTCACTTTCGAAAGTATCTGGGGTTAAGCTGGTTGCTTTGATAAATGAACCATGCCCGATGAAGCAAGCAACAAAGTGGTTGTAGGGTTCATGATAAAGGTCATAGGGTGTGCCCCATTGCTGGATTTTTCCTTGGTCGATTACGCCGATGTGATCGCTCATGGCAAAGGCTTCTTTTTGATCATGCGTAACAAGAATCGAGCTGATCTCCAGAGATTTGAGTATTTTCCGAATATCAAGGCTTAGCCGGTTTCTTAGTTCGGCATCGAGGTTGGAGAACGGTTCATCCAATAGAAGAAGTTCAGGTTCCGGTGCAAGAGCACGAGCTAGTGCGACACGCTGCTGCTGCCCTCCGGAAAGTTCGTGTGGAAAGCGATCTTCATAGCCTGCAAGATCAACCAGCTCAATTAATTCGTTGAGTTTCTGTTGTTTTTTTTCTTTATCCAGATGAATGCCGAATGTGATATTTTCACTGACATTTAAGTGTGGGAATAGCGCATAATCCTGAAAAACCATCCCTATCTTTCGTTTCTCGGGCGCTAGTTCATAATTTGGTGAAGAGATCTCGATGCCATTTAATTTGATTTGACCGCTAATGAGATGTTCAAACCCGGCAATTGCCCGAAGAATGGTGCTTTTGCCGCAGCCGCTAGGCCCTAACAGGCAGGCGATATCGCCCTTGACCAGTTTAAATGATAAGTCCTTCAGAACTACAAGATTATTGTAGTTACACTGTATTTTGTTAAGTTCGAGCAATAAAGACACGATAGGTGCTCTTATAATGGGTTTATGCGTTACACAATAGAAATTCTAACAAAGCCTTTTGTGAGTGGAGACGATTCTCGGCTTCATCCCATACAACTGAGCTGCTGTGGTCGAGCATATCATGGCTTATTTCTTCTCCACGATGAGCGGGTAAGCAGTGCATAAATAAGGCGTCTGAGTGAGCATGGCTCATTAATTCAGGTGAAACCTGATAATCGCTGAATTGGTTGGCTCTTTCTTTTTGTTCTTCTTCTTGTCCCATTGATGCCCAAACATCGGTAACCACTAAATCTGCGTTTTTAACTGCCGCAATGGGGTTTCTGACAATGTGTGCGTATTTTTCGTTTTTCTTAAGGAGTGCGGCAGAAGGATCGTAACCGACGGGTGAGGATATCACCAGTTCAAAGTTGAGTAAGCTGGCCGCATTGATGAATGAATTACACATATTGTTGCCATCGCCTATCCAGGCTACTTTTTTACCTTCTATTGAGCCTCGGTGCTCATGGTATGTTTGCATATCGGCCAATAATTGGCATGGATGAAAGTCATCCGTCAGGGCATTGATGACGGGAACAGATGAATGTTTTGCGAATAACTCGATTTTAGCGTGTTGAAATGTGCGAATAGTAATGGCATCAACCATTCTCGATAAGACGCGCGCGCTATCTTCAATCGGTTCACCCCTTCCCAGCTGAGTGTCTCTGGGGGATAGAAACAGTGAAGAACCACCAAATTGGGCCATGCCTGATTCAAAGGATACCCGGGTGCGAGTTGAAGACTTTTCAAATATTAAGGCTAAAACTCTATTTTTAAGCGGTTCGTAAATATGGCCTTGTTTGTGTTCTGCTTTAAGTGTAATTGCTCTGTTAATGATTTGTTTTAGTTCAGAGCTGGTTAAATCAGTTAAAGTTAGGAAATGTCTTAGTGCCATATTTATCTCAAAAGCAATGATTAATTAAATGGGTAGTATGGTTATACGCGCTATGGTTGATAGCGCGTCGTTATTTAATGTGAGCGGGGCTTGCTTCTGTCGTCAGCAGCGTACAACCTGATAATTTGAACAACAGCGTCAACCAGGAAATTGGATTCATCATCAGACATAGTCAGCGGGGGAAGCAGACGTATTACCTTTTCTGATGTCACATTAAGTAGTAAACCCTTTGCTTTAGCAAGTGGAACCAGTTCAGGGCAGGGTGAGGTCAGCTCTATGCCGATCATTAACCCTTTGCCACGAATATCGGCGATGTAATTCGCATCCAATAGCTCATCCTTGAGGGCTTGCAGTATACGTTTGCCGAGTATCTGAGCCCTGTCACATAAGTTATGGGTCATAATTTCTTCAATCGTTGCTAATGCGGCTGCACACCCCAGAGGATTTCCGCCAAAGGTGGAACCATGGCTCCCGGGTGTTAATACTAAATTGGCTTTACCACGTGTTAAGCAAGCACCGATAGGAAAACCATTCCCCAGGCCTTTTGCTGTGGTAACGACATCGGGCAGGATTGCTGTATCCTGATAGGCGAAATAATGCCCAGTTCTGCCATTACCGGTCTGCACTTCATCCAGCATCATTAGCCAGTCATGCTCGTCACATGTTTTTCTGAGCGCCTCTAGATATGCGTTATCAGAGATGCTGAGTCCGCCTTCACCTTGAATCGGCTCAACAAGGACTGCCACGATATTTGGGTTGGATTTGGCGATTTTATGAATTTCATCAATGTTATTAAAGCTTGTGCGGACAAAACCATTTAATAGTGGCTCGAAACCTGCCTGGGCTTTTCTGTTGCCGGTCGCAGTTAAAGTTGCCATGGTTCTGCCATGGAATGATTGTTCCATAACAATGATGGTGGGTGACTTAATGCCCTTTTCATGGCCAAATTTTCGGGCCAGCTTGATGGCTGCTTCGTTGGCTTCAGCCCCTGAGTTGGAAAAAAATACTTTTTCCATGCCAGAAACCTCGCAAAGGCGGCTGGCTAATTTTGTTTGCAGAGGATTATGGAATAAATTGGAACAATGTATCAGGCGGCTTGCCTGGTCTTTAATTGCTTTGGTAACTGAGGGATGTGTGTGCCCCAGACCGCAGACGGCAATGCCAAAAAAAGTATCGAAATACTTGTTGCCATCGGTATCGTATAGCCAACAACCGTCACCGCTTTCAAAGGCGACAGGTAGTCTGCCGTAGGTATTCATTAAAGGTAGTTCGTTGCTCATCTGATTCTCTTTAGAACGCAAAAAGGCAGCTAATGTGCTGCCCCTATCGACTAATAATATTAGCGCTATATTTACTATTTATCAAACAAAACGAGTATTAAGGATGCGTTACCGGAGGTTGCATTAGAAAAATAATACTTGAGTAATATGGTTGGTCATTTAAAAAACAGGTAAAATACATCTTTATTGGCTGAGAGAAATTCTTGTCAACGTTTATTAATCCAAATAAGGGTCAGGTAATTATGTCTGTAATGGAAACAATTAAGGAACAAATCGAGAGCAATCCTATTTTACTTTATATGAAGGGTTCCCCTCAGCAGCCTCAGTGTGGTTTCTCGGCAAGAACAGTTCAGGCGCTAATGGCGTGTGAAGAAAGGTTTGCTTATATCAATATTCTGGAACACCCTGAAATAAGAGAAAATCTGAAAGTATATTCAAATTGGCCGACCTTTCCTCAGTTGTATATCGGCGGTGAATTGGTAGGTGGTTGTGATATTGTGACTGAGCTTTATGAGTCTGGTGAGTTAAAGAAAATGGTTCAAGACGCTGCAAAAGCACAGTAATGTAAGCGTTTTTTCTGATGAGCGGCTTGCCGCTCTTTTTTATTCTGGTTGTTTTATGTAAATGATCGGAATGTCATATTGGTAATTGTTCGCTATGTCTTTAGCAGGAGGCTTGGGGAAGGGGCTTGCCTGAAAAGCTGCCTGTATAGCAAGCTGGTCTATCTCTTTTATATTGCTTGATTCTTTAAGTGTGGCATTTTTAATGGCACCGTTTGGAAATAAATATAACGTCACGGTGTAATCGACTTTTTCCTGATTGTAGCGCTGCATGACTTGATGGAAGGCGTCATAAAGTTCTTTTTTGGCCAGTTTCTGAAGTAGTTGGATCTCGTAATCGCTTAACTGGTCTAATGATTGGCTTGATATTTGTTGAACCTCATTTTGAGGGCGATTCTTATTGTGCGTTTTGCTAAAAATATTTTGTAAGCCTTCGAATGCCGAAGAGGGGTTAGAGTGTGTTGAACTGGGCAGGGTGAATAAGGTCGGTGCTTCTGGCTGGAAGTCAGATCTGAAAGGGGAGGTGTTCTCCTTTTTTTCAACATCTCTACCTGTATTTTTTCTAATTAATTGTTCGAAGCTGGATTCATTCAGTGTTCTGAGAAACTCTTGTGCTGCGAGCGTGTTCTCTGTGCGGTTCATGGCAGACGTGTTGGCACTGGCGCCATGTCGGTCATTATGTACCAGTTGAAAGGGGATTGTTTTGGATTTCTTTTCAGTGTCAGGAAAGTTTATAAATAAAACTAATATGATGAGGCAGTGAAATATCACAGATCCAAAAAGAGCGATACATGTTCTTAGTGTATTCTGATGGTCAGTGATTTCCACAAATATCTTATGCGCTGGCTTTAAGCTTTAAGCTGGATGTGATCTTACTCATAGCTCGGTCAAATATCATGCCTTGCTCAAGAATTATTGCGTTCTTTTTGAGCAGATCATTGGCTAGTTCTTCTTTGGTTTTTTCGAGGCTTTTAAGGCCCATACGATTCACAAATATGCAGATATCTGCTTCATCTAGTTTTGTTGATAGCTTACATCGGAGCTTTTTGGTATTGAGTTTGAATTCAACCCATGTTCCTAAAGGCAATTCATCAATCAAATTAAGATGCTTCTCAATTTCTGAATTGTTTAAGGCTAGCTGGCGCTCAACGGCGCTATGCGTGAAGTGAGCATTGATAATCGAGCTCGCTGACTTGAAAGAGGCGCTATCATCTTCAGAGTCAAAGTTATTATTTTTAAAGGCCTGGGTCAGGCTTGTACGAATCGCTAAGAGTGTTTCTTCAAGTGTGTTGGTATGATATGACACATCTTGTAAGCCGGATTTAAGTTCTTTAAGCAGTTTGGGAGCTGTGACAATCCAGTGTTGCCTGTCTTTTTGAGAGTGCAGAGGTTGCATGCACCAGACCAGATCTTGTGCGATCTGGCAGGTTTTTAACCATTGATGCTCCTGATCATCCTTCAGATAA
>JBFHPN010000188.1:0-5167 GCA_041592735.1 Oleiphilaceae bacterium
AATGACTGTATCTCGGTGGCGATCTTATTCAACTGCTGGTTCACTTGATGTAGTAGGGCGCTCATAGGAATTCTCTTTTTAAGGGCCAGTAAAAATCTAAAATGAATAATAGTCTGTTTCGTTAGCGGATAGTTATTATTGCAAATCCTGGTAGGCGCAGGCACGATTTCTGCCGGTACGTTTGGCATGGTAAAGCGCCTTGTCGGCATTCAGATAGATATCCTGGCCACAATGGGTATTTTCGTCGGCACTGGCCACACCAAAAGATGCACTGACAGGTATTTCCAGCTCCTGAAAACAATATGACAGGTTACTGATTCGGCAACGCAAGCGTTCTGCCAGTTGCATGGCTTCCTGGGTATCGCAGTCGAGCGCAATAATAGCCATTTCTTCACCACCCACCCTGGCTGCAATTTCATTCTTCCGGCAATTTTCTTTAATCAGTTTAGCCACTCTCATCAAGATCTGATCCCCCGCCTGATGCCCGAAACTATCATTAATATTTTTAAAAAAATCCAGATCGATCTGAATGACAGATAATGGGTGTTCATTGCGCCGATAGCGTTCAAACTCCTGATCAAGGCGGGTTGAAAAATAACGCTGATTGTACAAACCCGTCAGGCCGTCTGTCAGGGCCATATCGGTAATCATTAATTCTCGTTTGCCGATAAAATAGCCTAAAGAAGAGAACACCACCGCCGTCGCTATCGACATATACAAATACAACAGGAGATCAAAATTCTCTTCTGTAAATGGCTCGCGCCCTGCCATCAACTGGATCAACACCCAGCCCAAGGGTGAGGCAAAGGATAAAATAAACCCGTAAGCGGCTCTGAGCAGCGGCAACGAAATAAAGCGCGTCAGCGTATTTGAAGGTGCTTCATCGGCTTTTCGTATCAGTGTCATTCAATAATCCTATCAATCAGGTAGCTATCATTTCACGCTACCACGAAGTTGCCGACAAGCAACTGATTTATATCAACCCTATCTACCTATTTTCCAGCATAATAGGCTATAGTTAACCTAAAATAACGGAAGTCTTAGCACCTTATACGCGTGTTTTTTATGCATGAGATTTTCGATATATTTAAACTGTCATTACCTGAAACACTCATGCGTTTATTCGCGTTTGAATCTGCAATTACACTACAAGGCAAACCATGTTAGTTAAAGACATTATGCATGAACGCCCCCTCAATGTGGAGGCCGGCTTAGCGCTTAACATCGCTATCCCTTTAATGGTGCAACATGGCAGCTCCTGTTTGATCATTGTCGATGCACTGCGGCCCATTGGCATTATCACCGAA
The DNA here is from genome assembly GCA_041592735.1 of Oleiphilaceae bacterium. GTDB lineage: Bacteria > Pseudomonadota > Gammaproteobacteria > Pseudomonadales > Oleiphilaceae > PZPK01. The sequence goes on from JBFHPN010000188.1 coordinate 1,308, forward strand.
CGCGATATCACACGCCTGGCTGCCAGATTGCTTACAAATCCGGAACTGGTTGATGAGCCGGTTGACAGTATCATGACACACAAGCCTATCTGCGCCTATGCAGATAATGCTTTCAAAGACGCCTTGATGATTTCCCGCAGTCATCAGCTCAGACATTTGCCTGTAGTGAATGATCATTATGAATTAGTCGGTATTGTCACCCAGGACACCCTGGTCGATGCCTACCTGAAACTCATGGTTGAGCACGACCAGCTAGAAACACGCATGGAAAACTTGAAAATGCTGTCGCTTGAGGACCCCCTCACTGGCGTAGGTAACCGGCGCGCCATGGAAGTAGAACTCAAGCATAGCCAGGCCCAGTCTGAGCGTTTATCGAACTACTATGCGATTGCCTTGCTCGATATCGATTTCTTTAAAAAATATAACGACAGTTACGGTCACCAGGCGGGGGACGAGGCTCTTCGAAAAGTAGCGGATACCGCCAAACATGCGCTAAGAGACGCCGACCGTTTTTTTCGATATGGGGGAGAAGAATTTCTTATCCTGATGCCTAATACCATCCCCGAAGAAGCGATGATTTGCGCCGAGCGTGTGCGCTTAAGTATCGAAAACCTGGCGATGGAGAATAAAGAGACTCCTCTCGGGATACTCACGATCAGCCTGGGGGTTGCCTCTTCGATGGCAGGCGACTGGCAACTGATGTTGAAATCCGCAGATAAAGCCTTGTATGAGGCAAAATCATCAGGTCGCAACCGTGCCGCGCTTGCAAAACCGATTGTGATGGCGGAATAAGCCCGCTGATTATTATAAAGCTGATTTAACGGGGTATATTCTTGGTGTATCTGAATATACTTGCCAACAAGCGCTTGAATCGTAAACGCATAAAACATTCCAGATAAAATGCCGGCCAGCTTCGGTTTTTGACCTTTTCAAAAGCATTTTTGATGTGAGCAGCTTGCCTTTCTGCCGCATGGCCATCCGCTTGAAAAACCGCGTATTCAAATATCTTCTTCCGAATGCTGCTTTTATCATCTATTGTCAGCGCTTTATCCGCCAGCTCAGCGATTTGTTCGGGCTCATCAAAAACATCTCCTGCCTGCCAAACATAAGTATTGTCTGTTATTTCTTTACCGGTTTTATATTTTCCCGGCGCCGGATTAGCAAACAAAATTGGCTTATTAAAGTGCAGCCATTCGTAACAAACAGAGGATATATCAGAGATCATCAGATCAGATGCGGCCATATACGGAACAATATTATCATCGACCACGGTTTTGACAGTATCTTGCAAATTCCTCGATTCGATAAGCTCGGCAACCTCCTGATAGATATTGGACTTATCTTCATGCAAATGACTATGATATTTCAGGATCAAATTATAGTTATCCGCCAGCTGGTCAATGATTGCCAGGCTCCAGATCAACAGAGAACTTTCTCCATGCTCAGAACGTTCCCCGATCGTGGTTCGGGTCAGCTGGCTAACCCAGGTGGGTGCGTATAGGATCGTCTTGCGATCATTCGAAAATAATCTTGCCGGCTGACATTCGCCTTTAATAACCGGATCAAATTTTGGGTACCCTACGATTTTCCATTCTTTTATCCAGGGCAAGGTGGTCGCTAATTTCACTTTATCGTGAGATTTCTGACCGGGAAAAAGCACCAGGTCGTAGCAGATTAACCGTGCACACTCCAGGTAACGTTTATCTGAAAGCCCGCCATGAAAAATCTGTACCGCCAGACCACAATTCAATAACCTGAAGCCTGTATAAATAATAACTCTCAGTTGAAGATTTCGTGCGGTTTTCCTGGCTTCTTTGATCGATCTACAGAAAATTAATGGGATCTTCAGTTCAGCATACTTTGTATTGACGACATCCCGAATTTGTTCATTTGTGGTAATGATCGTGCCTTGAAGATGCGGAAAGAGCTGAATAACAGGTGGAATATGTTGAATATTTGAAGATAGAAAATAACCAATGCCATTATTTTTTCCGCTAATATTGTCCATCAAATAATATTACCTATCTAGTTAAACAACGAATTCAGTTCGAGTATGCACAGAATTTTACCATTGATACTTAGTGGTAAACATACCCTATATAACTTATTTATCGACCTACAACTGCCCTATGCTATAGTAGCCCCGTTTCACATTTACTGGTATAAGCGCTTACTTAGCAAAAAGTAGTAAGAGCTATACACCTGACCTCCTAAAATAAACCCTGGCTAAGATTCATGAAAACAGTTTATTTTGACATCCCGCATATTTATTACTTGCCTCAATATGCGCCTGTTATTGAACAACTACTAGCTCAGCAAATTGATTGTCACGCCATGCTTTATAAAGGCGCAGATGACTCGCTGAAACTGATGGCAGCTCAGGAACTTAATTTAATTACACACTGGGCTAGCTCTGATGAAGATGCCGCAAATCAATACAGCCAAATAAGCGCCGATTGGGTAATATTCGGCAATGATTTTCACTTTTTAGATGCTCTTCCTCGTACCACGAAAAGTGCACTTTTGTTCCATGGATCTGGTACCGGGATTAAAAATGCATCTTTATCTCCTGGTTTGGCCAAATTTGATGTTAGATTTGTTTCTGGCCCAGGTCGTATGAAAATTTTTTCTGAACGCTTTCCAGACGTAAAGTTATTTGAGGTAGGTTTTGCAAAACTTGACCCCTTAAGAAAAGAAGACTCAATAAAGGCTTTAAAATTTGATTTAACCTCATTAGGGCTTGATCCAAGTAAGAAAACGCTGCTGTATGCACCTACATTCTATCCAAGCTCCATCGAAAACATGCACAAGAATTTCCCTAAAGATTTTTCAAGTTACAATATTCTGATCAAAGCTCATGATTTCACTCTGAATAAGTCGAAATATAAACATCAATTAGCAAAGCTTAATAGCTGGTCTGTTGAAGATAATGTTTATTTTGCAGATGCCAAACAATATTCTCTTATTCCCTTCATGGCGACCGCTGACATCATGGTCACCGATACCTCATCTGCTATTTTCGAGTTTGCATCACTAAATAAGCCCGTAGTTATCTGTGACTTTCCCCGTTTACGCTGGACATACCGAGGCCCCTTCAAATTCCGGCTAAGCAAACGTCTGGATAACTCCACCTTGCATTACCAAGAGGTTGCTGCAAAAGCAGCACACTATAAAGACTTAAAGACCATTGTCGACCTGCATATAAATCAACCCATGCTCCTAGAAGCAAAAAGATTGGAGTACTCAAAAGAAATCATGGGGAATATGGATGGTCATGCGGCCGAACGTATAGTCGATATTTTATTTTCCACCATAGCACTCTCTTAATTGAAGCGATGGCATTTCCCTCTAGGCATTCGAAATGAAGCTTGTTAACATATTCACAAATCAATCAATTAACTCACTCTCTTTGGATATATAATGGATTCCGGCTTAAGCGTTGCGTTAGTAAATGATACTAGCATCTACAGTAAACATTTTGGCTGTCAGTTAGTTGGGCAAACCTTTAGAGAGCAATTTAAACGGGTGGGTTTTGATCTGAAACTCAGCTTGCCGAAAATATTTGATTACAAAGATTATGCAAATGAACTATCAAAAGTTGACTTGGTTGTTGTCAACGGAGAAGGCTCAATACACCACAATTTGAATTTTCATTTATTGGAGCTAGCCACAAAATACCCCTCTGTACTAGTGAACTGTGTTTATCAAGAAAATGACCCTAACCCTTTTTTAAGTGCTTTCAAATATGTTAGCGCACGAGAGTCATTGAGTGCCTTGGAGATTCAGCGGCAAGGTGTAGAATGTGCAATCGTTCCAGATGCGATTTTTGCCTCCAGTTTTCTAAATTCCTATCGCCCAAT